>CAYXIM010000006.1:2539-35598 GCA_964465385.1 uncultured Oscillospiraceae bacterium | reverse complement strand
TGTTGCGCTGCCCAAAAACGGACAACCCAAAAGTTACGCGCTTTTAACCTCAACCGATGTGTTTGTTAAAGCTTTGGACGGCAGCACCTTGATGAACCATGCGCTGACAGGCTGACCGTTTTTCGCGTTTATGTGTGGCGTGACCGGTCACGTAAAACGGGGCGCCGCTGGCCCCTTTGCTGATGGGTTTCCTTGCAGAAGACCTCGGCCAGTCTGTCACCTGTCACAAGGTAACACAGCTTACAGCCAGCCCAACCCATCCCCCTATATAATTAAATAAAGATTCAGTCTGTCAAAAGACTGGGTAAAGCAATCGATTCGCTCGCCGGGCTTAACCAGGCAATGCAAGACAGCTGTCTTGCAACACAATGGAGGGGGATACCCATGAACTACAGCTTACCTAACCTTTCTTATGCTTATGATGCGCTTGAGCCACACATTGATGCACGAACGATGGAAATTCACCACACCAAACACCATCAGGCCTACATCAACAACGTCAACAAAGCCTTAGAAGGCCATGCCGATCTGGCATCGCGTGCCATTGAAGACCTCATTTCTGATTTAGATGCTGTTCCGGAAAACATCCGTACCGCTGTTCGTAACAACGGGGGCGGCCATGCCAACCACAGCCTCTTCTGGACCATCATCGGGCCCAAGCAGGGAGGCAAGCCTTCCGGAAAGCTGGCAGAGGCGATTGATCAGGCCTTCGGCAGCTTTGACGCATTTAAGAAGGCATTTTCCGCAGCAGCCGCCAGCCGCTTTGGCAGTGGCTGGGCCTGGCTGGCCAAGGACAAAGACGGTTCCCTTCGTGTCCTGTCCACAGCCAATCAAGATTCACCCCTGATGAGTGGCCTTAAACCGCTGCTTGGCCTGGACGTTTGGGAACATGCCTATTATTTGAAGTACCAGAACAGGCGGCCGGATTATATTGAAGCCTTCTGGAACCTGGTCAACTGGGACCGTGTGGCTCAAAACCACGATGCCTAACGTTTCAATTGATTAATCTCAAAACCCGGGAAGTGCGTGGCTTCCCGGGTTTTTTCGGATTGCCACCCGGGTCAATCTAATCCGAAAGGACTTGAGTAGATGAATATAACCAAAGATGCATCAGCCAGTTAAGCGGAAATGAAAATCAAAACTGTCCTTGACAAAGGGTACACTTCAATTATTGACAAGCCAAAAGGCTTCGGTTAGGCTTGAACTACAAATGAATATAGCGTGTGTATCTGCGCGCAAGCGCCGGTGCGATAAGGCACCGAGGGAACACGGATGAAAATTCCGGGCTATCCCAATAACCGTGACGCTGACGAAAGAGCAAGGACCACTGCCTGGTGCGGGAAGGTGCTCTGGTAGGATGAAGCCAAGCCGGGAGACCTGTTTACACATTAACCACTTGGGGGCGGGACGAGCTATAGGTCTTCCAAACAACTGTGCTCTCTGTCTCAGGGGAGCATTTTTTGTTCCCTTCAGCTGTTCATTTGAATAATTTGAAGGAGGCTTTCAAACGATGAAACGCCAAAAACCCGTCGCCTTGCTGCTGTCTGTGCTGCTCGTGCTGGCTTTTTTTGCCGGGTGCGCCAAGCCCGTTGAAACAAGCCCAACCACAGGCACCCAGCCGGTCGAAACCAGCCAGAAAACGCAGCAAACAACTGCCACCCAACCGCAAGACAGCTCCCTGACTTTGACTGACATGACAGGCCGGACCATCACCCTGGACGAACCGGTCAGCCGGATCGTCGCGTTGACCGCTGCAGATTGTGAGATTCTCTACGCCATTGGAGCCGGACAGGCTCTGGTCGGCCGCGGCGAATACTGCGACTACCCTGAGGAGGTCCTGGCTGTTCCTTCGGTTCAATCAGGCTTTGAAACCAACTTGGAGCAGATCATCGACCTGGCACCTCAGGTGCTGCTGATGAGCACCATGGCCCAGTCTGAAGAGCAGCTGGCCGCTTTGGAGGCAGCTGGTATCCAGGTGGTCGTGTCCGACGCCCAGGACATCGACGGTGTCTACACCGCCATCACCATGATCGGTGACCTCATGGACAAAAAAGAAGCCGCCGCAGCCCTTGTCTCAGACATGAAAGACACCTTTGAGCAACTGGCCGAATCGGCTGACCCAGACCAGAAGCAAACGGTTTATTTTGAAGTGTCTCCCCTCGCGTATGGCCTGTGGACAGCAGGGGCTGACACCTTTATGAACGAAGTGGCTGACTTGCTCGGCCTGGAAAATGCCTTTGCCGATGTAAGCGGCTGGGCTGAAGTGTCCGAAGAGCAGGTCCTGGATCGCGACCCAGATTATATCGTCACCATCGCCATGTATTTCGGTGAGGGTCCCCTGCCTGATGAAGAGATCCTGGGACGCCCTGGCTGGGACACCCTCATGGCCATCCAAAACGGTGCTGTGCTGAATTTGCAAAACGATGAACTGTCCCGACCCGGCCCCAGGCTGGCGGACGGAGCCCGCCTGCTCTTTGACTTCATCCAGACGTTTGCCGAAGACAAAGACGCCGCCTGATAAAGACCAAGGCGGCAGGGGGTCCTGGCCCTGCCCCCTGCCGCCAGACAGGAAACACGCATGAAAAGCCAAGCTGAAGGATTTCGTTGGTACGCATACGGCCTTTTTGTTGCCATCACCGTGCTCACCTTTGCCTGTTGTGTGTCCATAGGCAGTGTGCGTGTTCCGCTTGCCGATACCGCCACGATCATCTGGCACACCATCAGGCGCCTGCCCATACCCCAAACCATTGCCTCCCCCTCTATTATCCAGTCGGTTCGCCTGCCCCGGGTCCTTTGTGTGGCGCTGACAGGTGCTGCACTGTCTTTGTGTGGAGGCGCCATGCAGGGCCTGTTACGAAACCCGCTGGCAGACGGCTCAACCTTGGGCGTCTCTTCTGGCGCTTCACTGGGGGCTGTCATCGCCATCGCCTTTGGCTTTTCCTTGCCCGCCCTTCCTTTTGCCGGAACCATGGTCCTGGCCATAGCCTTTGCCTTTTTGTCGCTGATGATCATTTTGTCGCTGGCCTACAAACTGGATCACACGTTGGAAACCAACACCATCATCCTCATCGGCATCATCTTCTCCATGTTTGTCAACAGCCTCCTGTCGCTGATCATCACCTTTGCTTCCGATCGCATCAAACAGATTACCTTCTGGACCATGGGCAGCCTGTCAGGCAGCCATTATGGCAACGCCCTGGTCTTGTTCATCGGCTTGATCTTGTTTGGCACGGTCATCCTCCTGCACAGCCGTGAACTTAATGCCTTCGCCATCGGGGAGGACAAGGCGCGAAACATCGGTATCAACGTACGAAGCGTCAAACTCATCATCATGATTGCCGTCTCCGCTCTCATCGGTATTTGTGTCTCCATCGGCGGCACCATCGGTTTTGTCGGCCTGGTCACCCCACACATGGTTCGCATGATCACCGGGCCTAACCACAAGCGGCTGTTGCCGGCCTCATTGTTTGCCGGTGCCAGTTTCCTGATGCTGGCCGATCTGGTCGCGCGCATCTTGTTCAACCCGCTGGAGCTGCCCATCGGTGTGGTCACCTCTTTTATTGGTGCCCTCCTCTTCGTCTACATCTTTTACAACTCACGGAGAAAGTTCCATGCTTGATGTCAAGAACCTGACTGTTCGCTATGGTAACCTGACCATTCTGGATTCAGTGTCTTTTTCCGTTTCAGAAGGCCAGTGGCTGATGGTTGTCGGCCCCAATGGCGCCGGCAAAAGCACCCTGATCAACGCCATTGCTCAGGCCATCCCCTACACCGGGACGGTGTCTTTTGAAGGCCGGTCTGTTGACACGTTCAAGGCCCGTGAACGCGCCCGCCTCATGGGTATCTTGACCCAGGCCCATGCTGTCAACTACCCGTTCACAGTCCGGGAAGTGATCCGCCTGGGCCGTTACGCCTATGCGCCAGGCTTGTTTTCCCGCCAACATCCGGATGATGAGGCGGCCATCGCCCGAGCCATTGAGCAAACCAGCCTGGCCCCATTGCTGAACCAGTCGGTCCTGACCTTGTCTGGCGGCGAATTGCAGCGCGTTTTCCTGGCCCAGCTCCTGACCCAAAACCCCCGCCTCTTGCTCCTGGACGAACCCACCAACCACCTGGACCTCAAACACCAGCAGCAAACCTTTGCACTGATCCAGGACTGGCTTCAAAGCCCGGGACGCGCTGTCATATCAGTGGTCCACGATTTGAGCCTGGCCAAGGCCCACGGCCGGGAAGCCTTGCTGCTCCACCAGGGCCAAGCCAGGGCCTGGGGTCCGGTTGAAACGGTTTTAAGCGAATCACACCTGTCTGACGTCTATGCCATGGATGTCTATGGCTGGATGCGCCACGCCCTGTCCCATTGGCAACGTGAAAAATGAGGAGAAAAGCATGACACAGCACCCCTTTTCAACACCCGTTCAAACCCTGAATCAAACAGCCATGGACCAGGCCCGTTCTCGCTGGGACAGCCTGGCCAAGCCTGTTGGCAGCCTGGGGATCCTTGAAGCGCTGGTTGTCCAGCTGGCCGGCATGACGGGCACAGCTCAGGTGGCTTTGGACCAGCGTGCCGTCCTGGTCCTGTGTGCCGACAACGGTGTCCTGGCCCAGGGGGTCGCCCAGACCCCGGGTCACATCACCGCGGTCATGGCCCGCTTTATGGCACAAAAACGATCAGCTGTCTGCCTGATGGCCCAAGTGGCCAGGGCACAGACCTTCATTGTGGACATGGGCTTGAGCACCGCCCTGGATATGCCTGGTCTGTTAGATCGACACGTGGCCCGCGGCACGGCCGACATGACCTGTGGACCGGCCATGACCAAAGAACAGGCCCGCCAGGCCATCCAGACCGGCATGGACCTGGTACGCGACTGCAAAGACCAGGGCTTTCAGATTCTGGCAACAGGGGAGATGGGCATCGGCAACACCACCACCTCCAGCGCCGTGGCTGCCGCCTTGCTGGATCAGCCTGTTGAAACCTTGACAGGCCGGGGCGCCGGCCTGTCTGATCAAGGGCTGCAGCGAAAAATAAGTGCCATCCAGCGGGCCATCCAGATCAACCAGCCAGATGGATCCGACGCCCTGGACGTCTTGCACAAGCTCGGTGGTTTCGATCTGGCCGGCTTATGCGGCGTTTTTCTGGGCGGAGCCCGATACGGGTTGCCCATCATCGTGGATGGCCTGATCAGCGCCGTGGCAGCCTTGGTGGCCGCCCGTCTGTGCCCAGCTGCGACAAGCTTCATGATCGCCAGCCATCAGTCGGCTGAGCCAGCCAGCCAGGTGGTTTTGTCCGCACTGGGCCTGACCCCGATTATCCATGCTAAAATGAGGCTGGGTGAGGGAACCGGTGCCGTGGCCCTCCTGCCCCTGCTGGATCAGGCCCTGGCCGTCTACCATAACCTGATGACCTTTGACGACATCGGTCTTTAACCCCTGAAGGAGAACCCGCATGCGCATCCTGCTGACCGGGGGGTCTGCCAATGGAAAAAGCACGTACGCCGAGGCCCTGGCCTTGCGTTTTCCGGTGCCCCGGATCTATGTGGCAACCATGCAGGTCTTCGGCCAGGAAGAACAAGACAAAGTCATCCGTCACCAGCAGATGCGCGCCGGCAAGGGTTTCACAACCCTTGAGCGAACCCGTGACCTGCAGGGGTTGCAGCTGCCCCCGGGCAGCACCCTCTTGCTGGAATGCCTGTGTAACCTGACAGCCAATGAGCTCTTCGACCCAGCCGGCCAATACACAGATGCCCGGGAAAAAATCATATCAGATGTCCTCTGGCTGGCTGAGCAGTGTGACACGTTGATCGTGGTCACCAATGATGTGGGCAGCGATGGCCAGGCTTATGAGGCCAAAACCCAGGCCTACATCCAGGCGCTGGGCGACATCAATCAAGCACTGGCCACGCGGTTTGACTGTGTGGCGGAGCTGGTTTGTGGCTTCCCGCTCGTCTTGAAAGGAAAACTGGTGTGACCATCCTGGCTTCTTTTCTGCTGGCCTTTGGCCTCTTTTCCAAAATCCCTGTGCCCCAGCGGCCCTGGAAAGACAGCAACCTGCGCTACCTGCTGGCGGCTTTCCCCTTGATCAGCCTGGCCTTGGCTGCCTGCCTCTTCGCCTGGCTGTGGCTGTGTGACTGGTTCGATCTGGGTGCTTTTTTGTTTGCAAGTGGCCTGACCCTGATCCCCATCCTGGTCACAGGGGGCATCCATTTGGATGGCTTGTGCGACACCGCCGATGCCCTGGCCAGCCACGCGCCACCCGAAAAAAAACGCCAAATCCTCAAAGATCCCCATGTCGGCGCCTTTGCCATCCTGGCAACCTGTGCTTATCTGCTGGCTTATGTGGCTTTTGCCAGTGAGCTGCCCCGCACGCCTCAAAGCATATGGGTTTTGGCTGTCATCCACCTGCTCAGCCGGTCAGGGGTTGCCCTGGGTGTCCTTTACCTGCCCGCCAGCAGCCCGCAGGGCTTGTTTGCGACCATGTCGCGAGCGGCTCACCGGTTGCCGGTTACGGTTTTTTTGGCCGGTCTCATCAGCTTGTCTGTCCTGCTGTTACACGTGTTGTGTGGCTGGCCTGGCCTGCTGGTGGTCCTGGTCATGGCTGTGGTCTCTGCCGCGTGTGCCCATGTGGCCCGCAAGCAGTTCGGTGGCATGAGTGGCGACCTGTCTGGCTATTGGCTGCAGCTTGCTGAGCTGTCGGGCCTTGTGGTTATGGTTTTCTCAAGCAAAGGAGGGATCCTGTGATTTTGGTCATCGGCGCCAGCGCTTCCGGCAAACGAGCCTATGTCCGCTCCCTGGGGTTTTCAGAAACGGATATGGCTGATGCCGTCCTGGACGAACGGCCCGTCCTGTACAACCTGCAAGCGTTGGTCTTTCAAAACCCCGAGGCGTCTGATCTGCTTTTTGACAAGCTCTGCAGCAAGGCCGTGGTGGTTTGTGATGAAGTCGGCAGCGGCGTTATTCCCCTGGACCGCGCTGACCGCCAGGCACGGGAAGCCACCGGCCGCCTGTGTATCCGCCTGGCCCAAGAGGCCAGCTGTGTGGTTCGCCTGGTTTGTGGCCTGCCCCAGGTTCTGAAAGGCACAGCCCCATGAACCTCTTGCTTTTGCGACACGCACCGACCCCGGCCACTGTGGCCAAACGGTATCAGGGGCGACTGGATGAACCGTTGGATGCGGCGGGCAAGCGCCTGGCACAAGAAGCAGGCTGCTGGCCAGAGCAGTCCGTGGTCTTTGTCAGCCCCTTGCAACGAGCCCGCCAGACCGCCCGCCTTTGTTTTCCAAACGCACGTCACCAGGTGGTGGCTGCATTTCGTGAAATGGATTTCGGGGTCTTTGAAGGTCAAACGGCCGCAGAGCTTGCTGAAAACCCGGCTTACACGACCTGGGTGGCCGGCTTGTGTCAGGGACAGGTTCCCGGTGGTGACCACCCCGACCTTTACCGGGCAGGGGTGGTCCAAGCCTTTGGCAAGATCGTTGAAGAAGCCATCTTGGCTGAGCTGTCTGCCTTTGCGCTGGTGGCCCATGCCGGCACCCTGATGGCCATCATGACCGCCTTTGCCCGGCCGGCCCGACCCTTTTTCGACTGGCAGGTCCCGCCCTGCGGCGGCTACAGCATCCAGATCGATCCAGCGCGTTGGCAGCACAGCCAACACTTTAGCCACCAGCAGCAACTTGTGAGGTGATGTCCCAATGAAGAGCGGCTACACACATGTCTACTACGGCACAGGAAAAGGAAAAACCACAGCGGCACTTGGGCTGGCCCTCAGGGCCAGCGGCCAAGGCCTGCAGGTGGTCCTGGTCCAGTTTCTCAAGCAGCGTTTCAGCGGTGAGCTGGTCCAGCTGCGTAAGCTGCCCGGCATCACGCTTTATCGTGGTTCGGCAAGCACAGGACCCGTTGAACAGATGACACAAGCCCAGAAGGAAAAAACCCTTGACATCCACAACAGCAACCTGCTGCAGGCCCAAGCGCTTGTGGCTGCTGGCCAGTGTGACCTGCTGATCCTGGATGAAGGGCTGGATGCCTGCCAGCTGGGCCTGGTGGATGAACAGCTTTTTTCAGACCTGGTCGCTAACAAGCCCCCGCAGCTGGAGCTGGTCATCACCGGCCATCAACCCATCGCTTGGGTGCTGGACCTGGCAGATTATGTCACCGAAATGGTCAAGCACAAGCACCCCTTCGATCGGGGGCTTAAGGCCAGAAGCGGTATTGAGTTTTAAGAGCAAGGGATGAAAGGATGAGCAGCGATGCCTGTGTTTGGCTTACGGGTGACAGCACTGGTCATGGGCCTTGGCCTGGATGGGCTTTTGGGAGACCCGCCTGCCTGGCCCCATTGTGTGGTGGGCCTGGGCTGGCTGATCGACCGGTTGGAAAAATGGTTGCGTCCGGTCTTTTCGAAAACGCCCCGCAGGCAGCTTCTGGGAGGCGTGATCCTGGTCGTGGTTCTCTTGATCTCTTGTGGCCTGCTGGCCTTTTGGGGGCTTTTTCTGGCTTACCGCTTGTCACCCTGGCTGGGTCTGCTTGTGGAGGCTTTGTTGATCTATCAGCTGCTGGCTGCCAGAAGCCTGGGCCAGGCCAGCCGTCTGGTTTACACACAACTGACATCCGGCTCTTTGAACCAGGCCCGTCAAGCGGTGGGACGGATTGTCGGCCGAGACACGGACGCTTTGGATCAGGCTGGCATCATCCGGGCAACGGTTGAAACCGTGGCGGAAAACACGTCCGATGGGTTGGTGGCCCCGCTCTTTTACATCATGCTGGGTGGACCGGTTCTGGGCCTTTTGTATAAGGCCATCAACACCATGGATTCCATGCTGGGCTACAAACATCACGCGTTCCTGTTTTTTGGCCGGCCGGCTGCCCGTCTGGACGATGTGGCCAATTTCCTGCCGGCCCGTTTAACAGCCATGCTCTTGCTGGCAGCCACTGCCCTTGTCAAGCGTGATTGGCGGGCAGCCTGGTTTGTTTTTTGGCGAGATCGCAACAAACACGACAGCCCCAACGCGGGTCAGGTTGAAGCGGTCACCGCGGGTGCCCTGGGGATCCAGCTGGGTGGAGACACGTGCTATGGTGGCCTGATTCAGCAGAAAGCGACCCTTGGCGAACCCTTAAAACCACCGGTGCCAGAAGACATCCTTGCCGCCAACCGGCTTCTTTTTGTGACCACCGTCCTCATGGCTTTGATCAGCATGCCCATCCGGTACCTGCTTGTGAAAGGGGGGCTCGCGCTTGTCAGTTGATGCGCACGGAGGCGATGTATATGGCCGCCATGTTCAATTGGATTTTTCAGTTAACACCAACCCACTGGGGTTGCCCGTTCAAGTGAAGAAAGCCCTCATCGACAAGCTGTCTGCCAGTGAACGGTACCCAGATCCCTTCTGCCGAACCCTGCGATCAGCTATCGCCCAGCAGGAGGGGGTTGGGAAAGACATGGTTTTATGCGGCAATGGGGCCTCGGATTTGATTTATCGCTTCTGCCTGGCCCTGAAACCCCAATCGGTTCTGGTTTGTACGCCCACCTTCTCTGATTATGCCCGTGCCGGTCGACTGGCCGGTGCCAGCTGTTTGGAGCACCGGCTCCTGGCTGACAACCACTTTGACGTGACCGATGCCCTTTTCAAGGACCTGGCCCAGGGCGTAGACCTTTTGTTTCTCTGCCAGCCCAACAACCCCACCGGCCGCTTGATTGACCCAGACCGTCTTCACCGTTTGTTGGCCTGTTGTGAGCAACAAGACACCTTTGTGGTGGTTGATGAGTGCTTTTTACCCTTCACCCAGGCGCCCTCCGTCGCTTCCCTGATCCAGACCCACCAACACCTGTTTGTTTTAAAAGCACTGACCAAAAGCCATGCCCTGGCTGGCCTTCGACTGGGCTACCTGTTGTCTGGTAACCAGCCACTGCTTCAGGCTGTTTCAGCCTTTGGCCCCCACTGGCCGGTGTCGTCTCTGGCCCAGATAGCCGGTCCGGTTGCCTTGGCTTGTCAAGCACATGTCGAGCGTGCGCGCCAGCTGGTTAAAGCTGAGGCCAAGCGGCTCTTACCAGCTTTGGGCAACCTGGGCCTGGACGTTTTACCCACGGATGCCAACTTCATGCTCTTTCGCTCTCCCATACCACTGTTTGAACCCCTGCTGGACCAGGGCATCCTGATCCGGCCTTGTTGCAACTTTCCCGGCTTGGATGCCTCTTATTACCGGATAGCGGTGAAGCAGCCAGATCAAAATGATCGCCTGCTGGCCGCGCTTGCCAGCCTGCTGGCCAATCCGTCATAGGACTGGTTTAACGCACCATGCGGAGCCCAAAACCAGACGCAGGCAGCTTGGTTTTATATGATATGATAACAAAACAACGTCTTTTTTTCCGCATGGATCTTGTTGTCAGGCCGCAGCCGGAAAGGTCATCTGGATGAACACACAAGCGCTTTCTTTTTTGTATCTGTCCCAAGAAGAGCTGATCGAAGCCGGGGCTTTTGACTTGAAGCTGGCCATCCAGGCTTTGCAGGACAGCGTGCTGGCCTTTCAAGCCGGCCGCATCTTGTTCCCAGATAAAATTGTTCAGATTTTCGATGAAAAAACCCAGGAACGGATCAACTGCCTGCCAGCAACCCTGCTGGACAAACACATTTGCGGCGTCAAGTGGGTGTCCGTTTTTCCCAATAACCCACGGCTTTTCCAGCAGCAAAACCTGTCCGCCCTGATCGTTCTATCCAACATTGTCAACGGCTTTCCCGTCTGTGTCATGGACGGCACCTTGTGCTCCAACATGCGGGTGGCCGCCATGAGCGCGACAGCTGCAGATCTGCTGGCCCGGCAAGATGCCAGCAGCGTTGGCTTTATCGGAGCCGGCGAACAAGCCAAAATGCATCTGCTGGGCCTTTTGGCTGTGCGGCCAGAACTGAAAACCTGCAAGGTGGCCGCCCGGTATGCCGAAGAGGAAGAAAGCTTTATCGACAGCCTTCGTCCTTTGGCGCCCCAATTGGATTTTGTGGCCTGCCAAACAGACCTGGAGCAGGCTGTTCGGGGCTGTGACCTGATCGTAACAGCCACAAGCGCCCAGGCACCGCTGCTTCAGGCAGACTGGATCAAGCCCGGGGCCTTTTACAGCCACGTGGGTGGCTGGGAGGATGACTACCGGGTGGTGCAGCTGGCCGACAAGCTGGTCTGTGACGACTGGGAAGCCGTCAAGCACAGAAGCCAGACCATCAGCCGTTGCTACCAGGAGGGCCTGATCGGCGATGATGACATCTATGCCAATATCGGCGACATCTTGAACGGCAGCAAGCCTGGTCGGGAACGCGAGGATGAGTTCATCTATTTTAATGCCGTTGGCCTGGCCTATACAGACATCGCCATTGCCACAGCCCTGTATGAGCGGGCCCGGGATCAAAACAAGGGGCGAAACCTCTTTTTACAGGAACAGATGATCTTTGATCACCCCAACCTGGCGGATAAGGTGCGGTTTTAAATCGGCTGTTTTGAAAGCAGCCCGGCAACAGCGCATAAAAAGCGACTTTGCTTTTTCTTTGACTTCGATGGTTGTTTTTAGAGGGATTTTGATCTTGCGGTGCGCTTGCAGGGCTTGTCTTTGAAGGCCAGTATGCTGTCTGCGCATGTGAAACCGTCAAGCTGTTCGGCACACCAGAAAATGCGAACGGCTGCCTGCGGTTAACCATCGACATCGTTTCGAATAGCATGACAAATGACGACAAATACCTGTGTTTCCATGGTATGTCTGTATCACCAGTAACGCCGGATACTGGAAACCTGATTGATTGGGCGCTAAATAAGCTTGGGTCTTTGCCAGGTGACGGTTTGGTACCGCTCACCTAAACGGATAGAAAGGAGAGAACCCAAGATGTTTAAGGCAGCCAAGCGTCTCTTACCCGCCCTTTTGTTGATGGTTATGCTTCTGTTGACAGTGGCGGCAGCTGGTGCCTGTTCTGCTACAGACAAGGCAGACGACACAACAGACAAGACAGAGCTGCGCCTGACGCATGAAGCGTTGGCCCAGTTTGATGGCCTCGAAGGCAGGCGTGCTTATATTGCTGTAGATGGTGTCATCTACGATGTGACAGAGCACGCCCAGTGGAAAGATGGGTTGCACCATGACCGGTTTCAGGCCGGACAAGACTACAGTGATGAGATCCGAAGCCTGTCGCCGCATGGTACAAAAATGTTGGACCGCGTGCCTCAGGTTGGTGTTTTGATCGATTAGTGCCACAAGCGGACAGCGATTGCTGCTTGTGGCTCCTTTTGCTATGCTGGTGATGAGGCTCGAACATGCTGCGGCAACCACCTGAGGGAGGCGATGATTTGAGCAACAGTGGCAGCCTTTTTGGCTGGTTGGTGACAGCAGGGTTTGTTTTAACCCTGTTGAGTTATCCGGTAAAAGCCGTTTACAGGTCTGTGGTTGCCCGTTGGCCACAAACGTCAAAGGCGAAACGCATCTACATGCGGTTTCAGAAAGCAATCGTTTTAAACCACCGTTTCTTTGCGCTTTTTACAACTGTCATGCTGCTCGCCCATGTTGTGATCCAGCTGCTATACCGCTGGGCTTCTTTGACCGGCCTGATTGCCGCCACCCTGATGGTGGCCAACAGCCTGCTGGGTGCCTACGGCCATTACATTAAAAAGAAAAGACGGTCCGCCTGGCTCATGTTTCACAGGCTCATGGCTTTTTTGTTGGTGGTCGCTGTCGTGGCACATGTGGCTTCTGGAGGCCGGTAGGCCTGCCAGTTACAAAAAATCAACACATTTGATCCGCTTGTGTTTCATCACACACAAACAGACCGGCAGGATCACCTCTGGTTTTCCGGCCGGTCCGTCTTTTTATTTTCCTGGGCAAGCGGCATCCTGTTAGTTGAACGTCGCCAGGACATCCTCCAGGGTGGGCTCGCCAATTTCCTGCAACGTGTATTCGACCCGTAAAATGGGGGTGTCGGTCTTCAAGATCCGCGTGATATCGATCGGCGTCCCAGAAACAATGACATCACAGTCTATCTTGTTGATGGTTGCCTCCAGGTCTTTGATTTGCTGGTCGCCGTAACCCATGGCAGGCAGCACAGCATCCATATGAGGGTACTGTGCAAAGGTATCTTGAATGCTGCCAACGGCATAGGGCCTGGGATCGACAATGTGGCCAGCACCGTATTTTTTAGCAGCCACCAGGCCGGCACCATATTGCATGCCACCGTGTGTCAGGGTCGGGCCATCTTCGATGACCAGAACCGTCTTGTTTTTGATGCGGTTGTGGTGTTCAAGACGGATGGGGGAGGCAGCTTCAATGACGGTTGCCTGGGGGTTATAGGCCTCGATGTTTTTTCGTACGCTTGCCACATCAGCCTGGTTAGCGGAATCGATTTTATTGATGATGATGACATCTGCCAGCTTCAAGTTGGTCTCACCCGGATGATAGGCGATTTCATGGCCCGGCCTTAACGGATCAACCAGGACAATGTTCAAGTCTGAATGATAGAAGGAGAAGTCGTTGTTGCCTCCATCCCACAAGATGACATCTGCTTCTTTTTCTGCCTCCTGCAAGATGGCCGCATAATCTACGCCTGAATAAACCAGGATACCGTTATCAATATGCGGCTCATATTCTTCTCTTTCTTCGATGGTACACTTGTGTTTATCCAAATCAGCGTAGCTGGCAAACCGTTGGCAAACCTGTTCTCTTAAATCACCATAGGGCATGGGGTGACGGATGGCCACAACCTTCTTGCCCATGCCTTGCAAGATGGCACAGACCTTGCGGGTGGTTTGGCTTTTGCCCACACCCGTCCTGACAGCACACACGGAGATAACCGGTTTTTTGGACCTGATGCTGCTGTTGTTGACACCCATCATCCTGAAATCTGCCCCTGCAGCCAAGACAGCTGAAGCCTTATGCATGAGGTCTACATGAGAGATATCACTGTAAGCAAAGACCACCTGGCTGACAGCCTGTTCTTGGATCAGAGCGAACAATTCTTTTTCTGGATAGATGGCTATACCTTGGGGGTAAAGGGTTCCTGCCAATTCGGGGGGGTATTTCCGCCCTTCAATATTGGGGATCTGGGTGGCTGTGAAGGCAACAACGTTGTAGCGTTCGTTGTCTCTAAAATAGGTGTTAAACACATGAAAATCTCGGCCTGCCGCCCCCATGATGACTACATTGATTTTGTTCATTGTCTTCTCCTCGCAACGTTTCATTCCAGCTTATTCAAGCATAAAGTATGGGCGGTAAAACCGTCAAGCAGGAGATCATTAAACAAGCCGTTGTTTTTTGGTCAGCCATGTCCGTAACAACATGTGGCTGGCTTATGAGAAATGATCCCTGGGGCGACTCTGTGAATGTTTCACTTTTACCGGTTTCAGCACATCTTAAACGCAATAACCGTGATAAAAATCAAGCATCATTAAGCTGACAGGTGACTGTTTGCTTGGCTGTTTTAAGAATCGTGCCATGACCATTTTCCTTAGAGGTTATTCTTTTGAGGTCTTGTGTGTTGAACGACTAGAAAACCAAAAACCAAGGATACGGTGGACGAACGCTTGTGAGCAGAAAAAGCATGGCAGATGCATGGCATAAAAACGGCAACACAAGATGAACCCATCGGGTTTAGTTGTTTTTAGACGTCTTCTTTGAAAAATGATGAGAACCTCTTTCGGGCGTCCTTGGTTTTGGTATAATTATAGCAGGCTCACGCGAAGCGGGTAAGCTTCGCGTTTTCGGGGGTATGGCTCAGCTGGTCGAGCGCTGGGTTCGCAAGGCAGAAGTCAGGGGCGCGACGCCCCTTGTCACCGCCAATGGAATGAAAAGATACCGTCAGGCATCTTTTTTTATTAGTAGCACAGCATGAACGTGTACGAGGCGGCGTGCGGAGAGGATGTCATACTAGCGAGACGGGTAAAAACATCGCACCTGATAAAGATGTTTTTCAAATTGAAGACAACCATATCCGTTGTGCGATACCATTTGATAATCAAGTGCCATCGCAAATAGAAAAAAATGCCGGTTTGAATAAAACGGAAACAAAAACAATTCATCTGCTTATCAAGATCCAGCTTATAACGCAGAAGAATCAGCAGAAAAGATCGGTGTAACAAAAAGGACAATCGAAAGTACCTTTGCTAGCCTACCGAAAAAAGGGTTTCTTGAAAGAGTCGGCTCATAGCGTGACGGAAGATGCATGGTAATAACATGATAAGCAATGTATTGTTTCATCATTCTCATGCCTCAGCTTTTCCGAAGGAGGCAACAGGATTAAAAAGGAGATCGTGAAAAATGAACAGGTGTTCTTTTATGGGGTTACCCGGCAAGCAAAAAGGGGTCCGTGCTGATGTCGCTATTTTGGGGATTCCGTTTTCACCCTTCAACCCGGGATGCCGCCATGCGCCGTCGGCAGTCCGTATGGTATCGGCGGGGCTGAGGTCTAATAATCCTGGACATAAAGCCAATGTCCTGCGCGGCCTAACAGCGATAGACTGCGGCGATATCCCGGTCTTACCAAACTTGATTCATGAGACCTATGATGAAATTACCCAAGCGATGAAACCCTTGCTGGATGACAAGACTGTGCCTATTTGTATTGGCGGAGACCATTCTGTGACCTTGGGCGAAATCCGTGCCATGTCTAATCGGTATGGAAAAATTTCAGTTGTGCACATGGATGCACATGGGGACGTGTACGACAGCTACAATGAAGGAAGAGACAGATATAATGCCGGTACCTTTTTAAAGCGGGCATTAGAGGAAGGTCTGATTGCAACGGAGCATTCGATCACCGTTGGCCTGCGTTCATTCCGCGATGTCGACGATGACCCGGAACAGTTGGGGTTATCGGTATTGGATATAGATACCGTTCTTAACAACCCTTTGGGGGATACCATAAAAAAAATCCATGAAAGGGTCGGAAACAGGCCGGTTTTTCTGAGTTTTGATATTGATGTTGTGGACCCGGCCTATGCTCCGGGCACCAATTCACAGATTCCAGGCGGCTTAACCAGTCGTGAAGCGCTGACCATCATACGCGGGCTCAAGGGCTTGTCTTTTGTTGGGTTCGATGTCGTGGAAATTGATCCTTATTTAGATCCTTCGCAAACGACAGCCAGACTTGCGACACATATTATGTATGAGTTTATGACGCTCGTTGCCTTTAATCAGTAGTTCAGTGTACGGTTTCTTTTGCTTGCCCCGCTCAATTCAATGGTATGCGTGTTGGCGCGGTAAGCCAGCATATTCACGTTCCCTTCATAAGCGAGGGATGCCTGACCCGATTCCTTTCATCGAATGAGGTCGTGTCCAAAGAAACGAATCAGAAAGACCCGCCTGAAGGCGGGCTGTGAGGTCTGTCGAGCCTATTGGTGGAAGCATGAAACACGCTGAAAGCGACCTCGCCTGTGGGCCAGCGCGCTTTAAAAATCAGCCTGAAAGGTGGCCAAGCTCGTTCGCTTGCTGCTGATGAAATCCCCGAGCCGCTGGCCGCTTGTATCCCCGAAATTATTAATCTGGCCCTTCAACCGTTTGAAGCTGCTCACAACAATTTTTCACACATCCCTGTGACAGCCTCCCCTTTGAGGGTGTTTTATGATTTCAAAGAGCGGTTTATCTCAATCTTCTAAACCTGGTTCATCTTCCCAGCCAACATCAAACATTGCCAGGACTTCCAAGTTGATGGTGCTTCCGGCAGCCACGGTTGTCCCGGGGGCAAGGGACTGGCGGATGACCGTGCCTGGCGTGCCGCTTCCTTCTTCCAGGACTGTGCTGAAAACCAGGTTGAATTGCTTCAAATAACCCGCAGCCAAAAGAACGTCTTCTGTCTTCCCCGCAAAATCCGGCACCGTGTAAATGACACCAGCCGGCTGGTATTTTAAGGTGATCACCGTGTTTTCGTAGGCTTCTTTACCGGCCGACAAGCTTTGCGACCAGACCTCACCCGGCAGGCGATCGTTTGTTTTTTCAGCCACAAAGACAGGGATCAGACCGGTTTCTTCGCAGGCGGCCAAGGCCTGCTCCCGCGTGACAGCCCGATCATAGCCTGATCCGGCGGGAGCCACAAAATCGGGCACATAGATCAGCCGTCCCAAAGACACGGTGGCCTGCACCGACGCGTCTATTGGGACATACACATTTTTCTTGTTCTGGTAAAGGATGCTACCAGGCGACAGGTTGCTCTGGGTCTGGCCAAAGCCAAGCTTGATGCAAGCGCCCTGCTCGTTGACCTCTTCAGCCCACAGTTCCAGAGATGAACGTGGCTGGCCGGTAAAATCTGGCAACAGAAGTTTGTTGCCCAGGGAGTAGACCAGCTCGAGCACCGCGCCATGCTGGTAGATAGAGCCCGGCGACAGGCTCTGACTGACAAGCGCGGCTACCGGCTGTTGGGCATAGCGTTCATCTACCGTCACAGCCATCCCCAGTTCCGCCGCCTCAGCCAATGCACCGGCCTGGGATAAACCAGAAAAATCCGGCACAAGGATTTTTTTCCCGGCTGAGACGGTGAGCAGGATACGGGAGCCTTGAAACACCTCCGACTCCGCGTCCTGGTCCTGGCTGATCACCAAGCCTTCCGGCACATCGTCATCGTAGGCATCGGCCGTATCAAGTTCAAGCTTTTCCGCTTTGGCCAGCATCCGGGCCTCGGGCAAGGACAGGCCGATAAAGTCAGGAACGTTGACCAACACCTGCTCCTCCGGCTCCTTGCCTTTGGAAACAAGCACGTAAACAGGGGTATCTCGCCTGATGCTTTCAAAAACGGTTTCATCATTGATCTCATAGCGGATCACCCGGCCGGCGTCAACCAAGGTGCTGTACTCGGTCACGATACGCACCCGGGTCATGAAATTTTCTTTGACCCAGGCTTCGAGCTCGGGCAGCGTCATCTCTTCAAAGGCTGGAATGGGCAGGCTCACCGACAGGTCATGGCCCAACGACACGGTGACCGCCAAGAAGTCCTTCTTTTTCAGCTGGGCACCCGGTTGCGGCTGCTGGCTGACAACCTGTTGGGCGGCATACACATCATTGTAGGCCTCATCAATTTTGAGGCGTAAGCCAGCGTCATCGGCCCAAAGGCGCACATCGGAGAGTTGCCAGCCCTGAAGGTCAATAACAGTGACCCCGCGGCCCAATAAAAAGAGCAACAGCACAGCCAGGCCGGCCACAAGCAGCACGGCAGCCACTATCCCCACCAGCTTGTTTCGTTTTGGGCTCGTTTGCAAAGCGATGGCTTTTTGCCCCTTGTCGCCAGCTTGGGAAATCTCCTGCCAGCCGGCCGGCAAAGCTGGCTCTTGGGCCTGTGCGTGTTCCTGGGCACTGACCTTTTCTTTGTAGTTTTTGAGGAATTTATTCTCTTCCATTTCTTTATCCCTCGTTAGTCGCCTGGGTCAATTGGTGATGTCGCGTTTTTTGAAGACCAGTGTGGTCACAGCGGTGAACACAAACGAAAAGGCCAACAGGATAAACACGCCAAAACCCAAGCTGATCGGCAGGCCCATGTCAATGACAAAACTCTGGATGGTGGAGTTGGGGGTGAAAAAGCCAGCCATCTGCATAAAGGGCAGGGGTGTGTATACCAGCCAGCCCAGCTTGCCACTGAAGATAACGATGTTCATGGTGATCATGCTGCCCACATAAAAGAGGAAGGGCAGGGCCACCGAAACGGCTGTGTTTTTCATGAGGACAGAGATCATATAAGCCGCCGTAAAAGAAAAGAGCACCGGCAACAGGCAGGCCAAAAAGCGTGGTGGGAAGAAGGCCCAAAAGCTGATCTGGCCATTGACCGAATAATTGGGGAAAAAGAAGTCGGAAAAACCATACAGGGCCCCGTTCAAAAGCAGGTTGAGCAGGTGGCTGACCAAAGCCAGGATAAACCACACAGCAATGGCGGCCGTAAACTTTGCCAGCAGGATGGCTGTTCGGGTCCGGGGCCGGATCATCAGCAACCGAATGGTGCCCTGCTGGTATTCACTGGCCATCAACCAGCCGCCCACCAGAACACCAAAGAGCAAAATGGCTGCGCTGTAGTCTAAAAACCCAACCGTGCGGCTCCTGGCTGCGTTTGGCAGAAAAACCATGTCCGGCTTGCCGCTGTCCAGAGATTTTTGGGCAACGATGAGTTCTTTGTTGAGGGCGTTTTGCTGCCGAAGCAGGGTGGCCACATATTCCGGGTAGGTTTGGTTCTCATCGGGCATGCCAAAATAAAAGTCTGTTGTTGGCCTTTGCTTGAGCCACTCGTCTTCTGGCAAAATCACCAGCGAAGCCAGGCGGCGACGCGCGGATTCGATTTGCTCGATGGCACGGTTCTGCCAGCTGTCAGTTCCCGGAAACACGTTTTGACTCAGCCTGTAGTCCAGAAGCGGGATGATGTTGGTCTGGATGTCGGTGATCATGCGCTTCAGATCATCTATTTCAAGGCTTAAATACTCTTCCTGATGTGGGTTTTCAACGATGTTTTTTTCCAGCATGCGGATGCTGTCTTCGAGCTGTGCCACCTCGTCTTCGTAAAGCCTGGTGCGCAAGGCGACATAATCAGCCAGGTTCTCGTGCTCAACGACACGTTCCAGGGCCTCATAGTTGGCCTGTGCCCGGGCCAGGGCTGCTTGATGTTCTTGCGGGCTCAGGTCGACGTAATGGCTGCGCATGTAGTCGGCATCCAGGCCCCTGCGCCAGAGTCCCACTTCTTCCAGCACGGCCAGGCCGGCATCGCTGTGCGCCAGAAAAAACCGCTCATAGAGGATGAGATCGGCTTGGTAAGCCAGTTCGTATCTAAAATCGCGATAATCGGTTATGTGTTTGGCGAAGAGCAGGTAATAGCGGCTCTCTGCATCAAGCAGGTCCAAAGCCAGTTGTTTTGATGCGGATAGCCTGAGCATATCCTTGTCTTCTGCAACATACTGCTTTTCGTCCTCCCGCATTTGCAGGTCCCAAAACAAGGGGTTATCCATGTAGACAGTCACACCATCAAGGGTGATGGACTCTCCCTTGCGTTGGTCTGTCGCATACGGCCTGCCAACCATCTCAGGCGACACCACATCATAATAGATGGTTTCCTGCTGCATCTTTTCAAACCTTTTTTCGAACAGGTAGCCCAAGAGGGGAATGATGACGGCGCCTGCTGCAATCAACAAGGCCAGGATCAAAATGAACTTCACCTTAAGGATGTTTTTTATTTCAAATCTGACTTGGCGCAAAAACAACATTGCGGCAACCCCTTTTCTCTCATTCGATTTGGCCTTTAGAGCCAACAGTCATGGACAGGAAATCCTGTTCCAGAGAGTGGTGCTTCTGGTTCACGGCAAAAATATCGGTGCCCTGCTCAACCAGTTTTTTGACCAGCCCAGGGATGTCCTCCCGTCTGGCTGAAAAACCAATCCCTTCGTCTGTCAACGTAGAGGCCAGACCCATGTCTTGGAGCAAAGCCTGGGCTTTGGCTTGATCGGAGGCATCAAGCACGTAGTCATGGAACAGGCCATCGATCACGTCCTTGTTGTTGATGGCCTTTTCTCCGATCATGGCGCCGTTATCAATGATGTAGATGCGGTCACACATCAACTCCATCTCTGCCAGCAGGTGGCTTGAGATGAAAACCCCGACACCGGCATGCCTGGCCAGGTATTGGAGCAAGTCGCGCAATTCTTTAATGCCCAGCGGGTCCAAGCCATTGGTGGGCTCGTCTAAAACCAGCAGGCGGGGGTTATGCAGCAAAGCCTGGGCAATCCCGATGCGTTGGCACATACCCAGGGAATACGTCTTGACCTTGTCATCGATTCGATCAGCCATTTTAACCAGTTTAACGACCTCATCAATGTTGTCTTTCGAAACGCCCGCATGCATGGACGAAAAGTAGGCCAGGTTCTCCCGGCCACTCAGGCGCTTATAGAGGTCTGGGTTTTCCACAATGCCGCCCACATTGGCCATGGCCCGTGTGAAATCGCGCACGATGTCATGACCGCAAATGCTGATCCGGCCGGCCGTGATGCTGAAGAGGCCCAGGATCATCTTGATGGTCGTCGTTTTGCCAGCACCGTTAGGCCCCAAAAAACCGACAATTTCACCAGCATTCACCGTCAAGGAAAACCCTTTCAGGATTTTTCTTTTTTTGATGGTTTTTTCCAGGCCCTCAATCTTCAGCAATTCCAAGCTTATCAGCTCCTGTCACAGACGGTCGTTCGGGTTGAATGGGCTTTTGTTTTCTGTTCAAGTATAGCACTTCTTTTCGATAAAGCATGTGTTTTTTGCCTGTAAAACAGCGATGGCTCAAACAACCGTAACATACTATACTTTAAATACAGCTGGTATATGGGATAGGATCAAAGCAAGAAGCTAAAAAGGAAGGTCAGGGCCATGTCTAAGAAAATTATATTTGTGGTTCTTGTGCTCGTGTTCAGTGTGTTTTTATCCGCCTGCAGCATCGACAAACTCGGTCACTGGCTGGGGTCTCAAACCGAAGACGGATCGCAAGCGTCCAGCACCCGACGACCCAAAAAAGAAGAATCTGAAGAGAGCGCTGAAAGCACAACAAGCCAAGAAGAGACAACCACGCGTGAAACGAATCAAGAGCCTGCCCAAAAGGCGATAGACGCCATGCTTCTGGAGCCCGATCAGGACTATTACTTTGACCTGGACGGGGATGGGCAAGCGGAAAAGATACGCTACAGCCATGGAGATGATTGGGACACGGATGTTGTTCTCATGGTCAACGATGAGGAGATCTACCGGCGACAAATGAGCGGCTTTGGGGCCCTTTACACCATTGCGGATCTTGACGCGGGTGAAAAAGGGTTGAATTTGCTTTTAGGTGAGCACATTGAAAATTATGTGATCACCTACACCGAGTTTCAAACCTACGCGGACGGCCAGCTGACCGTTGTTGCCACAAGCGACAACAACCAGGCCTTGGCATGTTTTGGGACGGTGGAAATCACCGGTGAAACGGGAGATGGCACCTTCTTTATGCTGTCAAACCAGCACAATGAGTTCATCGGGTCCTTTTACATCGAAATCCCTTACATGTATAACCAGGGTCAGGTGGCAGCCATCCCCACTGACACCTTCTCTTTGGCCATTTACTCGCTGGAGTACAGCTATGAACTCACGGCACGAATCCCTCTCTATGAGGACAGCTTTTCAGGCTCTCCCATCATTCGCACCTTAGAAACCGGCGACACCATCAACATCCTTCAGATTATCCCCCTCAACCACGGCTACTGCCAGGAAGGACCCCGCGAGGACGACAACGGTGATGCGTCGGACAGCCGTGCCGTTTACCTGTATGTGGCTGACAACCAGGGCAACGAAGGTTGGCTCTTCTTAGACAAAAGCTATTCCTATTACGAAGACAGATCCTTGTTTCGAGAAATCCCGGCCTGGGGTTGATGGACGCCAGCTGAAAACATCGCCGTGTTTTTTGGCATGACGGTGACCACAAACAGATCACCAATAAACGGTGGGCGGACGTCCACCGTTTATTGTTTGGCGTCAAAGGCTTCTGTTCGGGGTGCCCTGATCAAAGACGATGCCAAGACCAGGCGTTCAGAAACCCATCAGGTGCTTCCAGCTAAGCTGATACCCGTTTACGCAAATGATTGTTTTTAAGAAGGTAGCACAGACTGATTATCCCAAGCCTGTTATTAAACGGGATACACCGGTGGGTTGATCGTGGGCATAGACGTCACTTGAACGGCAATGATACGATAACGAAATGATGTGGTTTAAAAAAACAGGTTGAACAACACCCCAGCTGGCAGCATCGACCATGAAAAACCTGCCAGCAGCAGGTTCAGGCCGTCATCTTTTTCCTGCTGGCCTGCCTTGATGTGGCGGACAATGCGTGCAACCGTCAGAAGCTTTAAAACGCATCAGGAGCCAGGTTTTTTTTCTAACGAAAAACAGATCAGTTGAGGGCTTTAAGCAGAAGCCGGTAGGAAGCAGCTTTGGCTTCGTCCGTCTGGGCGTTTGGCTGTGGCCGATACAGGTACTGTAAAAATGCCGCCAATGAACCGGTTATAGCCATTTCCCGATAAAAGGTATCGGCGGGGTCACCTGTTTGAATGATTGCTTCCGCCTCTCCGGCCTCAAAAAGATCTTCATAAATGGTTTGGATCCATGTTGTGTTGGTCAGGAAGTAGGCCTTGTGGGCAGCCAGGTGTTCGTAAAAGTCCTGGGTGCCGCCCAGCGGGGACAAGAGTTTGCAATAGAGCTTGTTTTCTTCAGCCTGGCCCACCAGAAGATCCAGCAGCTGGTAATATTTGTCTTTGAAAGACGTCTTTGCTTTCACCTGCTGATAGGCTGCCTGCAGCTGGATGCCGATGTAATTCAAGATGGCCTTGGAAATAACTTCTTCTTTGCTGCTGAAGTAATCGTAGATGGTGCCTTTGCCCACATTGGCTTCCAGGGCAATATCAGAAACCTTGATGGAGTATGGGTTGATTCCCTGTTTGATCAAGGCAATGATGCCGCTGAAAATGGCCTTTTCCTTTTCTTTGTATCCGCTGTCCGGCATGGTTTTTAACCCTCCTCCTGCGTAGCAAGGGGCTGTGCTTTTTCCTTGTGGAGCAAGTCATAAATGACCGGAATCACAATCAAGGTCAACAGCGTTGCGTAAATCAGCCCGCCAATGGAGACCACAGCCAGCGGCTGCAGCATTTCCGAGCCCATCCCCACGCCCAGAGACAGGGTGGAGAGGCCTAAAATCGTGGTGATGGCCGTCATCAAGATGGGCCTTAAGCGCGTGCTGCCAGCCTCTAGCAACGCTTCTTGCTTGCCAAGGCCCGTTTGCCTCAGCTGGTTGGTGAAGTCGACAAAGACGATGCCGTTGTTGACCACCACACCGCTTAAGACCAAAAAGCCCAGCATGGAAATCACACTGACTTCATACTGCAGCACAAACAAGGCTATAAGGCCCCCGGTAAAGGCCAGCGGGATAGTGAACATGACAATAAAAGGCGAAAGCAAAGACTGGAACTGGGCCACCATGATTAAGTAGATGAAGGCAATGGCCAGCAAAAGCATGTAGATGAGATCCCTTAAGGATTCGGTGATGATCAGGTTTTCGCCAGCCAGCTCAATCTTGTAACCCTGGGGCAGGTCATATTTTTTCAGTTCCCGCTCAAAAGCCTGGCTGACCAGGCCGATGTTGTATTCGGTGTCAATGCCTGCCGTGACAGACAGGTAACGCTCTTGCTTGTCGCGGCGGATAGATGCCAGGCCACTGCCTTCTCTGATGCTGGCAAGGTCACCCAGGCGCACGTTAACGTCTTCTTCGGCCTTTCTGCCCGTCAACTGAAGGTTTTTTAAATCGCTTTTTTCAAGGTCGCGCGTGGCGTCTTCCAGAAGAATGACGGGATAGTCCTGGTTGTCAACCGTCAAGGTCGTGGCTGTTTTGCCTTTGGCAAGGGACCCAGATAGCTGGGCATAAACCTGAGCCACGGTCAGCCCGTTGGCCATGGCTTTTTCCTTGTCCACAACGATCCTCATTTCAGTCAGGGTTTGCTCCTGGCCGTAGGCCACGTCAATGGTTCCTTCGATCTGCTGGAGCAGCTGGCCCAAATCGCTTGCAATGTCTTGCAGGGTATCAATATCGGGGCCCTTGACCATGATCTCAATGCCGGAGCCACTGAGGGCTGACAGGTCCATGTTGGACGACTGCACCCCAAGGTCGATAGCCAGATCCTCCGTCACAGCCAGAATCTCCCGCTCCATGTCTTTGTTTTTAACCCGCAGGTTTTGATCCAGCAGGAGGTAAAGCGACATGCTGCTTCGACTGCGGCCGCCACCCCCCATGGCCCCCATGCCCGCCATGGCCCCGCCTTCAAAAACACCGATGGTTTCAATACCATCAAGGGTCATCAGCCGGTCGATCACAGCCTCCGTTGCTTCGATCAAGTCTGCTCTGCTGGCGTCTTCATCCAGACGAACTGACAAGGACATCTGGGGGGCATCCATATCCGGAATGAAAGAGGTTCCCAAAGACAGGGTCAAAATGATACTGAGCACAGCCAGGGCCACCACAAACAAGAGGACCGCAGCCCGGTGCTTTAAAGACCAGCCCAAAACCTTCAGATACCCTTTTGTGAAGCCGCTAAACAGACGGTTTTTCTTTTCAGTGGATTTTTCCAGCATCCGGGAGGCCAGCATGGGCACCAGGGTCAACGCCACGATCAGGCTGGCCAGCAATGAGTAGGCGATGGTCAAGCCCATGTCCGTAAAAATCTGTCTGGAAATACCTTTGACGAAGATAATCGGCAAAAAGACAGAAGCCGTCGTCAACGTGGACGAAATGATGGCCCCGGCTATTTCTTTGGCCCCTTCAACGCTGGCTTTTCTGGTCGACAGGCCTTGCAGCCTGAGCCGGTAAATGTTCTCAATCACCACAATGGCGTTATCCACCAGCATGCCAACCCCCAGGGCCAGGCCAGCCAGAGAAATGATGTTGATGCTGACCCCGGTGAAATACATCATGGCAATGGCAAAGACAAGGCTGATAGGAATGGAAACCGCAATGATAAAGGTAGGTCGGATGTCTTTCAGAAAGAGGAGCAAAACCAAAATAGCCAAAATACCCCCGTAGAGAACGTTATTCAAAACGGAGTCGACCACAATGTCGATGTACATGCCCTGATCCATCAAAGACGTGATGCTCAGCCCTTCCTGGCTGTCTTCCAGCTCCCTTGCCTTGGTCCTGATGGCCTGCGTGACTTCTGCCGTGGAAAAGGTGCTTTGCTTTTGAAAGTTGAGGATGACAGCAGCGTTGCCGTTGACCCGGGCGTAGGTCTCTGATGCGTTGTCCAGTCGGCTGACCGAAGCCACATCTTTCAGGTGGATTTGACCAAGCCCTTGCTCACCGGTATCAAAAAGCAAAAGGGCTTCCATTTCTTTTTCGTCTTTGAGCCGGTCTCCCACTTTAACCAGAAGGTCACCGCCCTGATCGGTGATCGAGCCGGCCGGCATGGAAAAGTTTTGCGCTGCCAGGATACCGGCAATCATGTCTTTGGTGATGATCCCGTCTAAAGACGCTTTTTTCATGGCCTCATCTCTGGCTGATTCAAATGCCACCCTCTTTTCAGCCAGGGTGCTTTCCCCTTCGGTCAACTTTTCCCTGGCTCGTGCCATTTCAAGGGTCATCAAGGCCTTGCCGGCTGACAGCTCTTGTTCCTTTTGTCCCAAGCTTTCTGCCTGTTGATCTAAAAGCTGTTTGCCCTCGAAGAGCTCCTCTTTCTTTTCACCCAGCAGCTCCAGGCCCTTTTCTATTTCAACCAGACCTGCCGCCAAGAGGGCGCTGCCCTGATCCAGTTCTTGCTTGAGTTCACCAAGCAACTCCTGAATCTGCGTTCCAGCCAGGTCGTTGGCCATTTGCAGCTGTTGTTCAAGCGCCTCTATGTTGGGGCCCAACGCCGCTTTCACCTCTTCAGGCAGGCTGCTCATCAAGGCCAACAAGGCAGACCTGGTTTCGTCCTGCTGGTCAACAAGGGTGTCCTTTGCAGCCAACAACCCTTTTTCAAGTTCATCCAGCACACCTGCCAAGGCCTGAAGGTTGTTTTCTTGAACGGCAAGCTCCAGCCGCTTGTCTCGCAGGTCCGCTTCAGCTTGTAAAAGTTCTTTTTCTCCGGACAGGATCTTTGCTTTTGCCTGATTTAACTGGTCTTTGCCTTGTTTAATCGCTTGCTGGCCCTGATCCAACTGTGCGTTTTGTTTATTTTCTTCGGATGAAAGCTTGGCCAGGCCCTCTTCAAGCTCCGCCTGAGCCTGGTCCAGTTGATCCTGTGCATCGGCCAGCTCTTTATCCACTTTCCTGAGCAGCCTTTTGTTGAGGGCGTCAATTTTTTCACGTTCCAAAAGAACCTCAAACCGCTCTTCCAACAAACCCGTGGCAGAAACAGAAGCCAATCCCGGGATACTCTCCAGATAGGGAATGATATCTTCTTGCACCGTGTGTGAAACCTGGATCATGTCCATGCCTGCCACATCCACAGAGGCCACCATAATGGGCAGCATGTCCGGATTGAGTCGGAGCAGCATGGGTGAACCGATCCCATCTGGCCAGGCTCCCTTGACCAGATCCAGCAGGCCATTGATCTCAATGGTGGCTGAATCCATGTTGGTGTCATTATTGAATTCCATGATGACCATGGAGGAGTTTTCACTGGACACAGAGTTGATTTGCTTGATGTTGCTGACCGTCGCCAGGACCTGTTCCAAGGGTTTGGTGACAACCAGTTCAACCTCCTCGGGGCTGGCGCCAGGGTAAGTGGTCATCACAAGCACGTAAGGCAAGTCAAAACTGGGCAACAGGTCTGTTTGCAGGTTGATGAAGGAAATGGCGCCTAATATCAAGACCAGCACAACAGCCACAACCACCGTATAGGGTTTTCTAACGCTCATTTTTGCTAACACAAGGCATGCCTCACAATCACATCACAATCCGACCGACTGGTCGGTCGACTTAGCCCATGGTACTACAAACAGGCAGGATGCACAAGATCTTCTTTTGTTTTTTATGCTAAACACGCAGATCCAACGTGTGACCGCTTCATCAACCGATCCTTTCATGCACCAGGCAGGTGGCATATGTGCGCCCTGGTATGAGAGGCAGGTTCATCTCATGAGATCTGCCACCGGTTTTCAGCTTATAAGGACCCTTGCCATCGACGAAGGCAAGGGTCCTTATAAGCGCTTGCGGTGTTTGATTGGCCAGAGCGTCACGCGCTTCGCAGAGTAAGCGCATGCCTCAGGGCAGCGACTAGATTAATCCAAGACTTGGCAACCACCCCATTCGATCACCGTAAACCCTTGTCGGATAAAGGGGTCTATGCTTTGTTCCGGCACAGCTAATTGACGGTCAAGGGCCTTAAAGGCCATAAAAACCCTCAGCATACTGTCAGGCTTGGGGGTAATGTCTAAAACGGCGTGATCGGTGTAAACGTCTTGCTGAAAAGAGATGAGGTTATAGGGATGGTTGATCATTTTGGGCAGCCAATAAACAATAAACTCATTGTATTCCGTTGGTATCAAGCCCATGGCTTTTAGTGTTTCTTTGAGAAACAGCTCTGTATCCTGTCCAGCCACAACGAACCCGGTGGAAAAATCGTAGGTGATGTCAGCCCTTCCTTCCCAAAACAAATAGGCATATGCTTCTTGATCTGCCTTGTTGATCAGGGTGCCGTCTGGATAAGCCGTCACAAACCAGCCGTCGTGATAGCTTGGGTATGTCACCAACAGGTCTCCCTTGTAATCAAGTTTGACATGAACATCCAGTTCCTCTTCCGGATAAAGATAGATGACGGGTTTTTCGTCTTCTTCAATGATTGCTGTTGTGGTTCTGCTTGGTCTTGGCCGTCGTCTGCTGGTTCCAGTTGTGTCTGAATTGTCCTCATCATCAATACAGGCTGGTAGGCATAAGGTGACTGTCAAGATCAGGATAGCGATCATGATGATTTTTTTTGTGGTCATGTGAAACAGCTCCTTTTTTAGACCTTGGCCCTGCAGACATGTGGGAGAAAGCCTGATTTGAACGCACCCAGATGGCTTGGCGCCACGGCGGTTGTCTCAAAAGCGTCTCTCTTCACAGCATTCACTGACAAAGGCGGCAGCTAGCCTGTCAATCAGCACAAAGCTGGACACCGAACCAGAAGATATGTCTAAGGAGGCAACCAGCCCTTCACCACCACTATACACCAACGACACGCTTTTTATCACGTCCGCAGCCATTAAGCCCGCCTTCAGCTTGTTTTGCTGGTGTTTTTTCGCCATATTCTATCTTATGGCCAACATATAAACTGGATTTTCTCCCTTTCAAGAAACTGAAAATCCAAACAGTATCTTTCAAACCACACATGGTTGCAGACTTTCACTTTTCGCCTGATGCATGTGTGACTTGCCTGTCAAGGGTGCTGCCAGGCTGTTACCCGCTGATGACGCTTGCTTGTTGATGTAAAAAAGAATAAACTATGTTTGTAGTAGCTCATAGGGGGTGTCTTCTTTGTCGCAGAAACCGGATGCCAGAAAAGATCAATCGCTTCAAATCACTGAATCAGAATTAACAATCATGCAGACCATCTGGCAGATCCGTGGGCCTGTTTCTGTTCAAGAGGTGCATGATCATCTTCAAAAGACAGAAGGATGGAAATACAACACGGTGGCAACCTTCATGATGCGCCTGGTGAACAAAGGGTTTTTGTCTTTGGACCGCCAGGGCGGACCTGGGAGGACGCGTTTGTTTTCAGCTGAGGTGTCTGAAGAAGCCTACCTGGAAGACCACCTGCGCCAGACCTTGAAGCGTCAATTTCGTGGCTCAAACAAAGCTTTTTTTGCAGCCTACCTGGCACAAGAAAAGCTGGATCAAGATGAAATTGACACCCTGCGTGATTGGTTGGAGAAGCAATAAAGCCACCTTGATGGCTCTGCCGTGAGGTTATTATGTTAAACCACATCACATCTCTTTTTTTCGTGGTGACCATCGGGTCGATCCCTGGCCAGATGATGCTCCTTTTTGCCGTGTCGCTATTGCAAAGAACACCTTTCAGATCGATTGATGCCAGAATCAAGAAAGGCTTGTTTCTGATTGGCTACACCCTGGTCTGGATGCCCCTGATCTACCTGCTGATTCGTCAACTGATAACGGCTGTTGCCGACAGGGGTTACATTTATGTTGCCTATGATGGCATTTACAGCCTGGCTTATAGCTCGTCCTTTTTTCTGAGAAATGAATGGGTGATGCCGCTGGCTCTAGTCTGGTTTGTGGGTGCTTGTGTGGCGCTTTACCGGTCGCGTCGCAAGTTAATGCATTTTCGCGACAAGGTGTTGCTGGAAGCAAGCCCTTGGGCGCTCCATGACCTGCCTGTCGATGTGTCTCAATTGCCCAAGCGCGTGACCAGAGCCCTGACCGCGTTGACGATCGTTAAACACCCTGCAGCACAAACCCCTTTGGTTTTTGGCTACCGGAAACGGTTTTTAATCCTGCCCGATCAACCCCTGACCCGACAAGGGCTTCACATGGTTTTATGCCATGAAATGACCCACCTTTTACACAAGGACTTGTGGGTTAAGCTGATGGCTGAAATCACGCGGGCTTTCTTTTTCTACAACCCTCTTTTTGCTGCCGCCAGCCGCCACCTTGATGAGCTTTGCGAACAGGCTTGTGACCGCGTGGTCACTGCCGGGATGAGCACAGAAGAGAAAAAAGACTATGGCCGTCTGCTGTTAGACATGCTTGAACACGCAGCACCGGCCAGCCAGATGACCCAGGCGGCCTTGTCGCAAGACCACAAACAGGTCAAAAACCGTTTGCAGGCCATCATCCAGCCCTTGTCCGTGTCGCGCACCAGGCGAACATTCGTCACTTTGATGGCAGCCGCAGCCACGTTGGTTTCTTTACTCGCCCTGACCCTGCTTTTACCCCAGACCATGAAATGGAATGAAAGCCGACAGCTTTTTTCCCCATCTTTCTTTGAATCGGAAATAGGAGAAACCACGGCTGTGTACGGCTACGACAGCTATTACGATGAGACGTATCCGGATCCGGAATCGATCGGCACGCAGGTTCAGCGCCGACCAGAAGCAACAACGACCTATGTGCAACATTCAGAAGACATGACATATCAGGGCACAATGCCACCTTATGTCACAGAGGCCCCCTGATAAACTACAGTTGTAGTTGACTAGGTGGCCGCCCCCCATGTAAACTACAGATGTAGTTTACGTCCAGCTTATAGCTGGTTTTTTTAATGCGTTTTTCGAAACGTGTTCGCTAAAAGCGCGTGGGGGTGTTTTTGTGGGTCCTCTTCTCATGGTTTTCGACCGTCCTTTACCCAGGCACGTGTGCACCGCACGTCGGGTGTCTGGTGGATCTTGCTTTTTTTATGGTGCCAAGCCATGGGCAATCTGATCTCAAGAAAGGAAAACCTTTCCTTGCGCCTGCCATCAGCAGCTAAAGAGCAGTTAATGTTCAGTTTTTTCGTCCCTCTTTCAATCATGTTGATCGCTTTTGCCTTATCCGGCATTGCCCCTTTTGGCAACCGCAACCTGATGGCCATGGACGCTTACGCCCAGTACTTTCCCATGCTTAGGCAACTTGTGCGTGAACGTTCAGACTGGTCTTTTGCGGGAGGGCTGGGTTACAACCAAGTGACTCAGTCTGCCTATTACACAAACAGCCCCCTTTGGCTCTTGCTCTATCTGCTGCCTCAGACACACCTGATTGAAGGCATCCACGGTATCGTTCTCTTGCGCTTTGGTTTGGCTGGCCTGACTTTTGCTTTTTTTATCCATCAAACCACAGGCTTTCGCTCCCCCTTCAGCTTTGTATTCGCCACGGCCTACGCGCTGTCAGCCTATAACCTGGCTTTCATCAACCAGTTCATGTGGATGGATTGTGTGGTCTTGCTCCCACTTTTAGCCGCAGCACTGCAACACATGTGGGAAAAAGAACGTTTTCTACCGGTCGTGGCTGTGTTGTCTTGTGCCCTGTATTCAAATTTTTACCTGTCCTTCTTTTTGTGTCTGTTTGCCGCCTTATGGTCTTTGGTTTTACTTTTTGGCCACAAGCAGTCAACCGCCAAACGTTTACAGTATCTGGTCCGCTTTATCCTCGCTTCTTCACTGTCTGCTGGCCTGGTGGCCTTTGTCCTGTTGCCCACCTACCTGGGTTTAAAACATACCTTGGCTGCCCAGGCTGATTTCCCGGATCAAGTGCGTTTCTACCACCCACTTTGGGCCTACATATTGAAGTTTTTTCCCTTTGTAAAGGTTTCGCTGGCTTTTGAAGCCGCCAATCTTTACTGTGGTTTAACCGCTGTGGTCCTGGTGGTTGTTTTTTATCTGCGTAGGAAAAGGACACATCGCGAAAGGCTCTCTTTCACCTGCTTTGCTGTGGGCTCTTACCTTTCTTTCAATGTCAATGTTTTCGATTACTTGTGGCATGGTTTTCATTTTCCCAACCAGCTGCCTGCCAGGCAGAGTTTTCTCTTTGTTTTTGTCTTGTTGATCCTTGCCTATCGTGCTTACACGCAAGACCCTTTTCCGATCCAACTGCCTGGAAAGACAGGGAAGAAGCGACCAAAAGGAACCTCATTAAAGGCTGTGATCGCAACCATCCTCCTGATTGAGGTGCTGGCAAACGCCGTGGTCACGTTGGCGGCCTACACGTGGAAAGCAAACCATCGAACCTACACGGCCTATGAAGCCGATATGCACGATATCACACAGACCTATGCAGCTCAGGACGAGGCCTTTTATAGAATGGCTTTTTTGAAACCGTCCCATAACCAGGGCCTGCGTTATGGTTACCAGGGGATCGGTCACTATTCCTCCTTGATGTCCGGCACCAGCTACCGCTTTTTTCAGGATATCGGGATGGATGCCTATGCCAAAAATGTCAGCGTCGATTACGTGCCTGATGCCCTGCTGAATACACTCTTTGGCGTCCGTTATCTGTTTCAAATCAAAGCGGAGCCTCATGATATTGATGAGCTTAACCTGATTAAACGAGACGAGTTGGATCAGTTGATTGTGTATGAAAACCCAACTGTTTGGCCCCTTGTCTTTTGTCTGACGGATATAGATGTCAGGCACAGCCGGGCAACAGAGCTCAAAAACCTGCTTGGACCATTGTTAAACGAAAGCCAGCCAGGCAACGGGGTCAGTTTTCTGACCATGACATCTTGTTCACCCACCAAAATCAAAGGCAGGCTGTCTCTTGACCAGGATGGCCAGCTGCTGACCAGCATCGGCGGCGAAGATGGCTGGATCGTTCGAGTCGACGGACAAGAAACGAAGACCTTCAACGCCTTTGATTATATGCTCGCAGCCCCTCTTAAAGCTGGTCAGCATGAGATTGAACTGGCCTATGAAACCCCGGGTAAGCGGCTTGGCTTATGGATCTCATGTGCCAGCCTTCTCTTGCTGGTGTCTTGGTTTTGGATAGAAAAAGGCCTCAGGCGCAAGGGCGAAACGCGTGAAGCAAGCCATCTTGAGATGCGTTAAACCGATAGCGTCCATATACTTGTATCCAGACGCTCTCCTTTTTCTTTCTCCGTATTATAACGTCTTTTTTCGGACGGTTTCCTTGCTTGTTGGGAAAATTAAGGCTCCCTTCATT
>CAYXIM010000006.1:0-2439 GCA_964465385.1 uncultured Oscillospiraceae bacterium | reverse complement strand
CGTCTTTTTTCGGACGGTTTCCTTGCTTGTTGGGAAAATTAAGGCTCCCTTCATTTCCGCCGCAACTGTTTGCCTGTTTCATTTTGTCGTGTGTTCCTATTCTGCCAGAAACAAGCAAGATTTGTTTGAGATGTTAGATCAAAATTAAAAGTGGCTGTTTATCTGATTTCGCGCTGCACATCAATGATTTCAGCATCAGTATTGCTCTCAATAAACAACAGTATCGCGTCAAGCATACTGTCAACATGCGTTACAGTGCCAGAAACACAAGCCAACCCAAGCACAATCGTCTGGTGTGTATCCTGCTCGTCTGTCTCGGCAATTGAAACATTGAATTTGTTCTTGGTTTTAGCAATTAAGCTTTTTACCACCATACGCTTCTCTTTTAAAGAACGGACCCACAGTGCATGAAGCTTAATGGTCGCCGCTGCAATAATCATATTGAGATTGATCCTTTCATTGTGTCAACGACGGAAAAATCAGTGTGCCGGGTAATGCTTGTCTATCATAAGCATCAAAGAAGGCCTATACATCACCTCAAGGCTTGCTGATATAAATAACGCATGTATGACGATTATACCAAATCATTGTCATGACCAGCCTAGCCCTTTCTTTTCTTCTTTCATATTGATGTATCAGCCGACAAGTCAGCTTTAAAAACAGCGTCAGAATGAGCTGACTAACATTTTCATTCTACCGCTTGCAGAGCATATAGGATGCATATTGGGAAAAGCACTCGAACTTAAAACACTAGTTCAGTTTTTCACTACATCAGAATGCAAATGTAAATCCCAGGTCAGCTATAGATGTCAGCCATGATACAATAAAAGCGCAACTAAGTAGTAGTATTTGGCTGATACCTTGGAGGTGTCTTGTAATGAAAAATCTTGAACCTGCCCAAAGGGCCCTGAAGATCATAAAACTCCTACACGAGAAAGAGATGCGAACTGGAGAACTGGCGGAATATTTCCAAGTGGATGAGAGGACAATCAGATCTGATATAGACAAATTAAGGATGGGGATGGATTTCTTTGGCACAAAGATAAAAGCTGAATCAAGGCACCCCGGTTCGCAGAAGCACCATCACATTTCAACCATCCATCCTCTTATGCTGGCCTTGAATTTAAGCGAGCTGCTCATGTTGCTTAAGCTGCTTGAAGCAAATTTTGCCGGAAATGGCGGCGATATTTATGAAAGTATATTCAAACAGGTTTACGGCCAGATTACTAATTATGCAGAAGAGATGATCAAACATCACCTGACAAATGAATATGATAAAGAAGATGCCATCAATTTTTTAGAGGAAGAGGCTTTTAAAAAGAATAAAGATTACAAGTTGTTAATGTGGCTGAAAAGCGGTAAGTATATAAAAATTACCTTTCGCAACCGCGAAGATGAACAATTTACTGAGGAAGCCAGGTTGCTTGATTTTAACGACAACAATTACAGAATTAAAACCAAAGAGGGAAAGAAAGAATGGATTGGTTCCGCCGGGACAGTTATTGACTGGACCAATCTAGACTATAAATAAAGCGGAAATTTCATTGTATGTTTTTCTTCGCCTACTTTTCATAAAATTAAAGCAAGAAAAAATCAGGGAGGAAATAGCAATGGAATTAAGAAAACAAAATTCACAGAGGCCAGATTTTTCTAAGCTGTTCGAAATTATCAAAGAACTGGAAAAACTGTTGAACCAAGAAGAGTCTTCACTGACTATCGCCAGTCTGCTGGACTTTCAGCAAGTGGATGGTTCTTTCGGCCTAATTGAAGCAAAAGGATTACCTAGTGAAGCAAGAATTGACTTCATAGACCGGCCAACCTATCTGGTCGCAGCTATTTTAATGCGTGAGTATCTGGCAGGCAATGAGGAAGCGACTGACAGTTTAAAAAGAGCTCTGGCTTTCTCTGCCAAAACCAAATTTGCCGGGCACGGTTACGAAGCTGAGTCCGCTCTGATTGACAGCTTGAAAATATTCATCAAAGGTGGCTTACCGCACTTTCTTAAAGAGCAGACAGGTTTTAGTCCGGAATTCCACCTGATGGTACATAATCATGTCCATCGCTTAACCGAAAATCTGTCCAGAAGGCGAAGCATAGGACACTGGGGAGAGGATTACAAGCAAGAATGGCAGGGGTTAGTCACTGCTTTGAAGCCGGAAAAGAGGCTGTATCTTGCCTATGGCAGTAACATGAACCAGGAGCAGATGAAAAGAAGATGTTCGGATGCTAGACTGATCGGCCCTACTTTTATCAAGGACTGGCAACTTACCATGCCGTTTTACGCCAATATAGAATGGAGACCAGGCGCTAAGGCAGCCTGTCTAGTCTGGGAGATCAGTGCCAAAGATGAGAATAGTCTGGATATATTCGAGGGTTTCCCTAAATGTTACAGAAAACAGGAGTTGCTGGTGGAAATAGGGGGGAGGCAGATAACTGGCA
>CAYXIM010000005.1:0-40871 GCA_964465385.1 uncultured Oscillospiraceae bacterium | reverse complement strand
GACAACTGCTTTAAACGTAGCTTAAGGCGATGGCCTTGTCAAACAAGACACCGGCAAAAAGCCTTTTCTCTTGACACCTTGCCTCTTGGTCGATATAATACGATTTGCATAAAATGCGGGTGTAGTTTAGTGGCAGAACTTCAGCTTCCCAAGCTGACCGTGAGGGTTCGATTCCCTTCACCCGCTCCAGAATGAAGTGCCTTTATAGCTCAGTTGGCAGAGCGCATCCATGGTAAGGATGAGGTCATCGGTTCGATTCCGATTAAAGGCTCCACAAAAGACCCCGGGCGTCAGACCGAGGTCTTTTTTTGAGTACGCCCTACCTGCCCGTACAAATAAGGAAAAAAGACGCCATCTGGGACCCGAAAGTGAAAAATATTGGCTGATGGCACTGTTTTCAGGGCGATTTTCAGGTAGGATAGGAACAGTGACCTTGCAACAGGAGAAAACATCATGCCGCCGACCACCACCAAGCCGACTGTTCGGCTCTTTCAAGACATACCTGGCTCTGTCAGCTGGGTAGGCTGTGACAGCATTGACACCCGACACAAGCAGGATCAGGCCTACCGCATCAAAGATGCGGACGGGGCCTTCTATTATCTGCAGCTGTCCGAAAAAACACAATACGACCGCAAGAAAAACGAGTTTATGCTGCTTGAACAGCTTTATCACCGGCATTTTCCGGTGCCGCGACCCATCCGCTTTGGGGTTGATCCAAAAGGTCAGTCTGTTTATTTGCTACGCGACTGGGTGTTGGGTCAAAACGCCCGAACCGTTTTACATGAACAGGATCCGATCGAACAATATGCGCTGGGCCATGAATTGGGCCTTGCGCTGGGCATTTTGCATCAACTGCAGCCACAAGTAAGTTGTTCGGATTGGACGGTGTCTCTTGATCAAGAAATTGAGCGCCTGAAAGGGTTACTGAGTCCGCAAGATTTGAGACTGGTTTGCATCAACCGCTTATTGGCTTACCTGAGTCAAAACCGGTCGGCCTTGGTTGGCCGGCCCAAAGCCGTCATTCACGGCAGTGTCGATTTCGACCACATCATCCTGACCCGGGAACAAGCTTTGTATCTGATTGATTTCGATACCTGGCGCTATGCAGATCCTCTTTACGATCTCTCCTCGGTTATCACGGACATCAGCCCGATCAGCCGTTGGTTTGCGACAGGGGTTTTGGACTGCTACTTTCAATATGCGGTCAGCACACGGGTTTTTCGGCTGATCGCTTGTTATGCGGCCTTGCGCGCATTGCAGGTGTTCGTCTGTGACAGCCGTCGAGGGCCAGCCCAGCGTCAGCAAGCCTTGGCAGGCGTTCAACAGTTGATCCGGCATTACCAGAACATGACACAAATTGTGCCAGTCTGGTACCAAGCGCTGCCACACATCCAGCCCAGGCGTTAGCCGCGCGCTAAAAACGGGTCAGGGCACGTGCCAGACGAGGGTGGTGCGTTTGGGCAGCCTGGCGGACAGCTGTCTGCAGCAGTTCAGAACCCAGGGGGCAGATGCCGGGCGTCAAACGACCGACAGCGTCACAAAAATCACGGGCTTCAAAAAGATCCCGGCGTTTGAACCGCCCTTTGAAGGTTTTACCCAGGAGGCGGCGACCACACCGCAAGCTGGCTTTTTCTGTCAGGTGATCGACTGCCTGCCGGACCAGCAGTTGACCCACGCGCAAACACAGGTTGGCCTTTTCAGCGTGATCAGCCAGCGACAAGGCGGTGTTTAAGGTGTAGGCATGTTGGCTGAGCAGCATGCTTTTTTGCCTGGGTGTGTACAGGTACCAGACCGGGGTTGCCCAGGTGTTGCGGGCAAACCCATCAGCTTCCTCAATCAGCAGCGTTCGCCAGAAATAGATGAGGTGTTCGTGTGGGTTTTGATCCAACACGCGCCTGCTGAGGGCATTGAAGAGCGGATAATCACCGGAGGAAGCCGCCTGCTGGGCTTCCTGGACCAGTTCCAGAAGAGATGGAGCCGCTTGTGTTTGCACCGGTTCGGCCTGCTGGCTCTCAGCTGCTGGCTGGTCCACCTCGGCGATATAATCAGAGAGGGAGCGGGGGGCCGTTTCCGTTTCCAGAGGGCTCGGCCTGGCTGACGGGACAGCATGGGACGTTTGACCCTGGGGCTCATCCTGGCTACCCGGGTGCAAGTCCCGTGCTTCATGGAGAATGGCATCCAGCCGCAGGCCGGTATCCGTTTTGGACAATATAGCGTCCTTGCCACAATAAGGGCAGGTCCAGGTTTTAGTCTGGACAAGCTGATCGTTGAGGGTGAAAGCACCGCCACAGTGAGGACAATTCAATTGCACCTGTGTCACAAAACCCCTCCAATCACATGAAATTACCTGATGCTTCTGCTTGATTATACAACAAGGCCTGCCTCTTGCCCACGAAAAAACAGAACCTGACCGGCCAAAGACAGGTTCTGTTTAAAAGGGTCTGACTGCCGGCTAAACGGAGGAGGGTTTAGCCTGGCTGCTGAGGTGATCGAGCATCAGACCATGGGCTTCTCGCATGGACAGCGACTGTTGAGAAAGCTGCCGATGGATGCGTTCTTCTTCCTCAGTCCGCTTTGTTTTCAAGGTGGTTGTTTTAATCAGTTCCTCTTCAGACAAGATGAAATACTTGATAGCCTTGTAAGGCGGGAGCTGGTGGTTGATCTCTATCAGCTGCTCTTGAAACCATGTTTTGAGGGCGTGGTCATCGGTCCCTGCTGCTTCAGGCAGCTCTTCGCGGCTGAAGACCAGTTTGGCGCAAACGTCAATGGCTTCACGGGATGAATGCTCGCCCCAGACCATGGATTCGCGGATGCCAGGAATACGCTGGATTAAAAACTCAAGTTCTTCCGGGAACACGTTCTTGCCGTTGGTCAGGACGATCATGGACTTGGCCCGTCCGGTGATGTGCAGGCAATCTTTACGGTCCAAAAACCCGACATCTCCGGTTCTCAACCAGCCGTCTTCTGTCATGACCTCCTGGGTGGCCTGCGGGTTTTCGTAATAGCCCAGCATGACGCTGTCGCTTCGTGTCAAGATTTCACCGATGGCGCCACGCTCGTTTGAGGGGGTGTCGATGGCCACCTCAACAAAAGCCAGCGGTTGTCCAACGCTGCCATGGACATTGACAAAATAGTTGCAGGCTGACACAACCGGGGCCGTTTCTGTCAACCCGTAACCGTTGAAAAAATCGATGCCGATTTCATTGAAGAAAGCAATGACATGCTTGTCGATGGGAGCTGCCCCGCTGACGCACAAGTTGAGCTTGCCACCAACAGCATCCAAAATTTGCGCAAAGGCTTTGCGGCGGATGTCGATGCCGATTTTGCCCAGCAGGCGCGCCAGGGCCCGCATGGTGTTCACCAGCTTGACTTTTCCCGCTTTTTCCAGGTTTTTTTGAATTTGACGGTAAATGTTCTCAAAGAGCAACGGCACACCCAGGATGATTTCAATTTCCCATTCCTTGAGGTTTTGGACCAGGTAACGCAAACCGTCCAGAAAGCAGATACAGCTGCCATAGTAGAGCATGACATACATGCCGACTGTGTTTTCAAACGTGTGGTGCAGGGGCAAGACCGACAAGGCGCGCCGCCCCTGTTCGATTTCCAGCGTGCTGGCCACCGAATGGACGTTACTGGTGATATTGCGGTGCGACAGCATGACGCCTTTGCTCAAGGCCGTTGTGCCGGAGGTGAAAAGCAGGGCGCACAGGGCATCGGGATCAATGGAGGCATCCACGAAGCTGCGGTCACCGGCATCCAAGCGGGCCTGCCCGTCTGCCATCAGATCAGCCCAGGCGACAAAACGATCATCGTCGACGGGCCAGTCTTCTTGTAAGGCTTCCGGTTTCATACAGACAAAGAGGCGAACCTGCTGGTTTGCTGCTGCCACAGCCAGCGCGATCGCATGGTGTCCGGGGTGGTACATGAAGGCCTCGGCATGTCCCCGCTGTGTCAGTGAGAGGACTTCTGCTTCAGGGAGCTGGCGGTCCAAGGGCACCGAAACACCCACGCCAGTGACAATGGCGTTGTGAGCAACGGCCCATTCGTAGCAGTTTGCGCCGATAACGACCAGGTGCTTACCATGAAAACCGCGTGCCACCAGGGCTGTTCCCAGGGCTGTGATATCATCGGCCAAGCGACGGTAGCTTTTGGTGATTTCCTGGCCGCCAGGTTTGTCATGGTAACGGTAGGCGTCCAGATCGCCGTAACGCTTGGCGCTGGCCTGTATCAAGTCACGAACGGTGTCGTGACGGTGGCGATCGTAGTGTTTTTTTCCTGTGACCGTTTGCATAAAGGCCTCCCGGGTCATTTTTACGACCAAATTATTTGATGGTCAAAATAATAACGTTATTTTATCATGTGCCCCGGGTGGGTGCAAGCCTTTTGTGTTACCAGTTTTGTGCTTGGATCAGCCGGCTGATGTCTGCTGTCAACTGTCGGCGCGGCGTCAAGAGACCGCCTTCAAGCAGCTCGGGCCGCTGAAGGGCCTGGATCAATTCAGCAGAATGAAAACGGCAGCCGACCCAGCTTTGTGGCAACAGATCCATGTAGTCGCTGTCCAGTGCGTCTGAAAAAACACGGACCTGGTCCACCCGTCCTTTTTGAACTTGAAAGCCGAGCTGGATGCTGCCCCAGTCAAACCGTTCGTCAACCGATGCGTCAACCGGCAGGGAACGACCATAACGCCAAGACCAGGAGGAGAAGTGTGCCTGCAGTTCCTGCAAACGTTTTTCTTGTTCAAAACATTCTGATGTGGCTCGTTCCAGCTGCCAGTCAGCGGTGTCACAAAAGGTCTGGCAAAAGGCTTCCTCTAAAGACTGGTTGAGGTGGGTAACGGTGAGGGATGGGTTGATATCCTGCAAGTTGGTGACCCGTGCGCGAACGGAGGATACGCCTTTGGCCTGTAGTTTTTTGGCTGAAACAGTCAAGTAACGGGACAGGCGTGCGTAGTCGGAGTGGACCAGCAAGGTCCCGTGGTGCAGACCAGCTTTTTTCTTTAAGCTGAACGCATTGCCTGAAAATTTCATCCCGTTGACCAGCAGATCGTTTCGGCCTGACCGTTCAGCGGGGATGTCATGTTGCCTGATGGCTTTGAGCACCACCTCAAATTGGTCGTCGATAGAAAAACGGCTGCGTGGCAAGAGGATTGAGAAGTTGAGGTTGCCTAAATCGTGGTAAACAGCTCCTCCTCCGGTGCTTCTTCTGGCCAGCCAACCGCCGTCAGCTTCCAGCTGCCCGGTGTCACATTCTGCCCAGGCGTTCTGGTTGCGGCCGATGACCACGGTGTGGTCGTTTTGCCAGAGGTAGAGAACTGCCTGGTAGGTCTGCTGTTCCACCTGCTCAAAAAGAAAAGCTTCTAAAGCCAGGTTATGCCAGGGCTGGTGTTGGTTTGAATGGATCAGCAAAGCACGGGGCATGGCGCACCCTCCTAGTGGTCAAGCAGCTTATAAGGGTCGCACGTGGGCACGCTGGACAGCCTTGAGATATGCCTCTGGAAGCGGCTGATCGGTCACCAATGCGTGCAGGTTCTGCAATTTTGCAAAGGTGTAGGGCATGTCCCGGTTCCATTTGCTGCTGTCCAGCAACATGACCACCTGCCTGGCCTTCCGGATGACCAGCCGTTTGAGTTCCGCTTCGAAATAATCGCCACAGCTGAAGCCGTTATGCAAGGAAAAAGCACTGGGTGCCATGAAGGCCAGGTCGATGTTGAGCGTCTTGACATACTCAACGGCATTAAAGCCGGACAGGGTCAAGGTGTCCCGGTTGAGCTGCCCGCCGGTCAAGTTGATTTTGATGTGCTGGCTTTTGACCAGCTCCAGGGCGATGTTGGGCGCCGGCGTCAGGACAAAGAGGTGCTGGTCTGGCATGCGCTGAGCCAGGCACATACAGGTGGTGCCAGAATCGATATATATAGATTGCTCTTCCTGGATCAGACCCACAGCCTTTTGAGCGATGGCCATCTTGGCATCCGTGTTCTCCATCTGTCTTTGGGTGTAAGCGGCCTCTTTGATCATGGACAGGTGGGCCAATGACTTGGCTCCGCCACGGATACGGATAATTTGCCCCTGTCGCTCCAGAAAAGCAAGATCCCGGCGCAGGGTCATACTGGAGAAGTCAGGATAACGCGCTTCGAGTTCCTGAAACTTGATTTCTCCACGTGATTGGATGTATTGGTTGATGGCGGCGCGCCGGTCTCCTGGCATAAGCAGCACCCGATTCCTTTTGATGTGATCGAACAAATGAAATTAACATTAATTCACATTTTATCATACTGCAAGCAGAAGAACAATATAGGTAGTAAAAAGAGGAGATATCGGCGAGAAAAGGCTAAAATCAGCCCTTGTTGACAAAAGAAGACCCCGGGAGGGAGGATTTTTGTGAAAACAGTGGTCACGTTGCTGTTAACAAGAAACAAGAAGCATGTTATAATCGAACAGGGTCAAAGATCTGTTTGCTGTGAGACATCTGTCTCGCGGCACAGATATCTGTTAAGATAAGAACAGGTTATTCGATCCTGAAAAAAAGAGGAGGAGTCTACCATGGCAACACCCGTTATTATGCCCCGGCAAGGACAATCCGTTGAGAGTTGTATCATCGGAGAATGGCACAAGAAGAAAGGTGACCCTGTTCAAGAGGGCGACCTTCTTTTCACATACGAAACGGATAAGGCGACCTTTGACGAGGCCGCCAAGGTCAGCGGGACATTGATTGAAGTATATTTTGAAGAAGGCGATGATGTACCTGTTTTGACCAACGTGTGTGTCATTGGAGAACCCGGTGAAGACACCAGCGCGTTTAACCCCCACCAAGGAGAAAAAGAAGCCAAACCTGATACAGACGAGGCCCCTGCTGCAGCGCCGGCCGAACCGGCACCGGCGAAGGCGTCTGTCGCAAGCAGCCAGGTTGCAGCGCCGGCTCTTGAAACCACGGAAGACATGGCCGTCAGCCCACGGGCTCGTAAATTGGCTCAGCGTGCAGGCGCCGACTTGCGCTTCGCCGTGCCCACAGGCCCTCAGGGACGTGTCATCGAGCGTGATGTCCAGGCGGTGCTTGATCAAGGCCATCTGGCGACTGCTGCTGCTGGAACCGGGTATCCGGCACAAACTGCAGGCACTGGCCTGGGTGGCCGTGTGTCCACCGCAGATGTTGAGGCAGCCTTAAGCATGCAGGCCCCCCTGCCGGTTGCAGGAGATACCTGGACTGAAAAACACACCAACATCCGAAAGATCATCGCACGTGCCATGCACGAATCCCTGGCCACCATGGCCCAACTGACCTTGCACAGCAGCTATGACGCCAGCGACGTCATGGCGTTACGTGCCAGGCTGAAGGCGGCTGGTGCAAAGGGCCTGGGAGCTGAACAGGGTTTCGCCCTGGCTGAAGCCGTGCCTACTTTTAATGACATCATCCTTTACGCCGTGTCCCGGGTTTTGTCGCGTCACCCGGTGTGCAACGCCCATTACGACGACGAAAAAACAACCTATTTCCGACCGGTTCATTTGGGTGTTGCGGTCGATACGCCGCGCGGCCTGATGGTGCCCACCCTTTTTCATGCCGACAGCCTGACACTGGCTGAGATTTCCACCCAGGTCAGGGCCTTGGCTGCAGCCAGCCTGGAAGGGACCATCAACCCCGACCTGCTCCAGGGAGCAACCTTTACCGTGACCAATCTGGGCACCCTGGGTGTTGAGGCCTTTACACCCGTGATCAACCCGCCACAGACGTGCATTCTGGGCGTCAACACCATCACCACCCGTGTGCGTGATGAAGCGGGCCAGGCGGTGCCCTACCCGTCCATGGGTCTGTCTTTGACCTTTGATCACCGCGCTGTGGATGGTGCACCGGCAGCCCGGCTGCTCAAAGACCTGGTTCAGGTGCTGGAACAATTTTCACTGTTCTTGATGCACTGACGGCACAATAGGAGGAAACCATGGTAGATTTAATCGTTTTAGGCGGCGGGCCGGCCGGTTACCTGGCGGCTGAACGAGCTGGTGAAGCGGGCTTATCAACCGTTTTAATCGAAAAGAACAAACTGGGTGGCGTGTGCCTTAACGAGGGTTGCATTCCCTCAAAAACATTGCTCAACAGTGCCAAAATATACGACCACGCAAAAAATGGCGCCACCTTCGGCGTAACAGCTGCTTCCGTCACCTATGACGCGGCGGCTGTCATCAAGCGCAAAAACAAAGTGGTTGACCGCTTGGTTGGCGGCATCCGGGCTCAGCTTCGAGCCAAGAACGTGACCGTTAAAACGGGCCATGGAACCATTCTGGGCCGTGAAAACGGTGTCATTCGTGTTGCCGTCGCAGATGAGGTCATTGAAGGGCAAAAACTTTTGATTGCAACCGGATCTGAAGCCGTGGTTCCGCCTATCCCAGGTGTGGCCCAAGGTTTCGAAGCGGGCCGTGTCCTGACCAACCGTGAGATTCTGGATCTGGAAGAAATCCCCAAAAGCCTGGTGATCGTTGGCGGTGGTGTCATCGGCCTGGAAATGGCTGCCTACTTCAGAACCTGTGGCAGCCAGGTGACGGTCATCGAATTGCTGGACCATATTGCCGGTAATGCCGATCGGGAGCTGGGCACAGCGCTTCAGAAAGCTTTTGAAAAGCAAGGCATTATCTTTCATCTCAAGAGCCGGGTGACCGCTGTGGAAGGCGACCAGGTGCGCTTTGAAACCGAAGCAGGTTCACAGACGATTCAGGCAGATAAGATCCTGCTCAGCGTCGGGCGCAGGCCGACAACCGACCAGATCGGCCTGGAAAACATTGCCCTTCATGTGGACAAGGGGCACATCGTCACCGATCGCCAGGGCAGAACCAATGTGCCTGACGTTTACGCCGCTGGCGATGTCAACGGGGTGTGGATGTTGGCCCACGCCGCTTACCGGGAGGCAGAAGTTGCGATTAATACCATCTTGGGCAAACAAGATGTCATGCGCTACCAGGCCATGCCTTCGGTGATCTACACCCAGCCTGAAATGGGCTTTGTCGGTGAAACAGAAGAAAGCTGTCAGGAAAAAGGCCTGCGCTACCAAAAAAGCGTCCTGCCCATGAATTACAGCGGCCGCTATATGGCTGAAAATGAAGGCGGAACAGGCCTGATCAAAATACTCATTGATCCCGACAGCCAGCGGATGATAGGCTGCCACATGCTGGGCAGTTACGCCTCTGAAATCATCCTGGCAGCGGGCATCCTGATTGAAACAGAGTTGACGATTGAAGACATTAAAGAAGTGATTTTTCCCCATCCCACGGTCGGGGAGATCATTCGCGAAGCCATTTTCAGCGGCTTTGCATGAGCAAACGGTTTAGCAACAAGGCTTAGGGCCACGCGCACACCAACGGAGGGTTTGTATGCCAAAAGATTTATTTGTGGATCCAGTTGAAATCAGAAAACCAGGGTATATCACGTTTCAGGATATTCCGGTCAATCAGTACAAGAAAAGCGTTTCTGAAGAAAGCAGCCACTACAGCAAAGACGACATGCTGCGTATTTATCATGACATGCGGCTGATCCGTGAATTCGAAAGCATGCTGTATGAAATCAAGACGACCAACACCTATCAGGGGCTGGAATACAACAACCCGGGACCGGCCCACCTGTCTATCGGTCAGGAGGCAGCAGCTGTCGGCCAAGCTTACCTGCTGCAGCCCCATGACACCATCTTCGGCTCTCACCGCAGCCACGGTGAAATCCTGGCTAAGGGCCTTTCGGCTATCCACAAGATGGATGACGAAGCCCTGCAGACTGTGATGGAGACCTTTTTGGGTGGCGACATCTGGCGCATCGTTGAAAAAGCCAACCAGGGACAAGACCGACCGCTCAAAGCCCTGGCTGTTGACTTTTTGATCTACGGCGCGCTGGCCGAAGTCTTTGCCAAGCAAACCGGCTTCAACCGGGGTCTGGGTGGCTCCATGCATGCCTTCTTCCTTCCCTTTGGCATTTACCCCAACAACGCGATCGTTGGCGGTTCTGGAGACATTTCAGTCGGTGCGGCCCTGTACAAGAAAATCAACCGCAAGCCTGGCCTGGTCGTCTGCAACATCGGTGATGGCGCCTTAGGCTGCGGCCCTGTCTGGGAAGGCTTTATGCTCTCAGCCATGGACCAGTTCCGGACCTTGTGGGAAGGGGACATGCAAGGTGGACTGCCCCTGATTTTCAATATCATGAACAACCAGTACGCCATGGGTGGACAGACGCGCGGTGAAACCATGGGCTACGACTTTGTTGCCCGGGTCGGTGCCGGTATCAACCCCGACCAGCTGCATGCTGAACGCATCGATGGTTACAACCCGCTGGCTGTCATTGACGCGTTTAAAAGAAAAATTGAAATCATTGAAGACAAGCGCGGACCGGTGCTGCTGGATACGCAAACCTATCGCTACACAGGCCATTCACCTTCAGATGCCGACTCGTATCGGACCGCACAGGAAAAAGAAGCCTGGGAACAGCAGGACTCTATCGATGCGTTCCGGCGTGACCTGCTCGAAGCGGGCCTGGCCCAGGAGAGTGATTTTGAAGCCATTGACGAAACCATCGTCAGTGTTGTGACACGCGCTGTTTCCCTGGCCATTGATCCGGATGTATCTCCGCGCATGGATTTGGGGCAGACGCCGGATGCGATCGAAAAATTGATGTACTCCAACCAGCAGGTGGCCAGCTTTGATGAAGGACGCACCTGCGATGTCCTGATGGCCAAAGAAGACAACCCGCGGGTTAAGCAGATTGCCCGCAAACAGCGTTTTGCCTTCGATGAGACTGGCAAGCCTGTTTCCAAAAACCGTGTTTACCAGTTGCGCGACGGCCTTTTCGAAGCTATTTTGGACCAGTTTTACACCGATCCCACCTTGGTGGCCTATGGTGAAGAGAACAGGGACTGGGGCGGCGCATTTGCTGTTTACCGCGGCCTGACTGAGGCCTTGCCTTACCACAGACTCTTCAACTCACCCATTTCGGAAGCGGCCATTGTCGGCTCAGCTGTTGGCTATGCCATGAGCGGTGGCCGGGCCCTGGTCGAACTGATGTACTGTGACTTCCTGGGACGTGCCGGTGACGAAGTGTTCAACCAGTTGCCCAAATGGCAGGCCATGTCTGCCGGCATTTTGAAAATGCCAGTTGTCCTTCGTGTTTCGGTCGGCTCCAAGTACGGGGCCCAGCACTCACAGGACTGGACATCCCTTTGCACCCACATCCCTGGCTTGAAGGTCATCTTCCCAGCCACACCCTACGATGCGAAAGGTTTGATGGCGGCTGCGCTTAACGGGACCGATCCGGTGATCTGCTTTGAAAGCCAGCGGATTTATGACATCGGAGAGATGTTCCATGAGGGTGGCGTTCCCGAACAACCTTATCAAATTCCCATTGGTGAGCCAGATGTCAAGAAGCAGGGCAAGGACCTGACCATCCTGACGGTTGGAGCCACCCTTTACCGGGCCTTGGATGCAGCCAAGCTCTTTGAACAACACGGGATCGATGTGGAGCTGATCGACGCACGGTCGCTGGTTCCCTTCAACTACGAACCGGTTATTGAATCGGTACGCAAAACCGGCAAGATCATTGTTGCCGGAGACGCCTGTGAACGCGGCTCCTACCTCAACGACTTGGCCAGAAACATCACCGACTTGTGCTTTGATGACCTGGATGCACCGGCCATGGTGCTGGGCTCACGCAACTGGATCACGCCGGCACACGAATTGGAAGACCAGTTCTTCCCGCAAGCCCACTGGTTTGTGGACCTGTTCCACCAGCGGATCCAGCCGATTGCCGGCTACACACCTGAGCAGCGTTATTCAGATGTTGAGGTCATCCGCAAGGGCCAGGCTGGCGTTTAAGCTAAACCCTGCCAACACCAGGCACACCCGCCCTCGGGCGGGTGTGTTTTTATGTCTGATCTGCTACAATGACCATCAGATGGCTCAAGCAGCCACCTGCACCGCTGATCACCCGAGGTGCAGCTAAAAGGAGACCGGTACATGCAACTGGAGGGTAAACTGTTCAAGGCCAATCTCATGCTTCGATCGGCAACCGTTCGCATTGCAGCAGATCAGGACCGTTTTGTCACCCAGCTGGAGCAGGCGTTGGTTGCCCTCTGTCGCCAGCTGGAGATTCCCATCCCCTTGTGGATGGAGAAAAACACCCGAGAATTTGCCCGCTTTCACCAGACCCTTTTCTTTAAAGAACAGTTTACAGACCCCATTTTTTTCGAGCGCTTTCAGATCCGCTGGATCGAAACCGAGGATCGGACGTAAAGCCTTTCAAGGAGAAGCCGACCATGCAACAGCCCGACGCCAACCAACGTTTTCCCCTCAAAACAGCCTACACCATCGATGAGCTGCTGGCGCTCATGGCTTTCTTAAGAAGCGATCAAGGTTGCCCCTGGGACCGGGCGCAAAGCCACACCAGCCTGCGTCAACACATGCTGGAAGAAGCGTATGAAGCTGTTGAAGCTATCCAGGAAGGTTCGCCGGATCGCTTGTGCGACGAGCTGGGAGATGTGTTGATGCAGGTCGTTTTTCATGCCCAGATAGCCTCGGAACACAAGTCTTTTTCTTTTGAAGACGTGGTGACGGGTATTTGCCGCAAGCTGATCTCCCGGCATACCCACCTGTTTGGGGCAGACCAGGCGAAGACACCTGACGAGGTGCTTAACCACTGGGAAAAAAACAAGCGTCTGGAAAAAGGCCAGGGCAGCCAGGCAGCCGTCCTCGACGGCGTCCCCCAAACCCTACCTGCGCTGCACAGAAGCTATAAGGTGCAACAAAAAGCGGCGCAGGTCGGTTTTGACTGGCCAGATGCCCGGGGCCCGCAAAACAAGATACGGGAAGAACTTGACGAGGTCACAGCCATGGCCGGCCAGGACCTGCGGGCAGAAGACCACCAAGCTGCCTTGGAACTTGAGCTTGGTGACCTGCTGTTTTCAGTTGTGAACCTGGCCCGGCATTTAAAGATCCAGCCGGAGCTGGCCTTAAACCGGGCGACCGATAAGTTCATCCGCCGCTTCACCCGGCTGGAGCAGGCGGCCCTTGCTCAGGATCAGGCATTGGAGAGCATGTCTTTAGCAGAGCTGGATGGGTTGTGGGATGCGGTGAAAGAAACCGAGAAGCGACAGGGGGATGGCCATGAGGCTTGACAAATACCTTAAAGTGTCTCGCCTGGTCAAACGGCGCACAGTGGCCAATGAGTTGTGTGCCGCGGGCCGGGTCACGGTCAACGGACGAACGGCCAAACCTGGTCTACCGGTCAAAGCGGGAGATATCATACACATCCGTTTTGGCGCAGCCGTGACCGGGGTACGCATCCGAGAAGTCCGCGAACAGGTGCGTAAAGAAGAAGCGGCAACGCTTTTTGACCTCCTTCCTCCCCAGCAGGAGCAAAATCCCTGACAGGCATTGCACTTGCAGCCGGGCTTAAGTACAATAAGGGCAACAGAAAGGGGCGTGGCATGGCAACGGGTCTACGAACAAAACCCATCAGGCGGCCCATCAGCGGGGGTAAAATCTTGATCCGCATCTTGATCGGGATGTTGTTGCTTGTGCTGCTGTCCTCGGCCATCGCCATTTACTTCAAGCAGGAAGCACAGATGGCCCGGATCCGTGCGCGCGGGCTTGAGCTGGAAGCGCACTTGCAGGAAGTCAACACAGATCTGGCTATTTTGCAAGAACTCAAGCACCTGATCGGAACCGATGCCTATATTGAACGGGTGGCCCGCAACCAATTAGGTATGATCCACCCGGATGAAAAAGTGTTTACGGAAGAATGACGTTTTGTGCCAGTTTGCCCCAGCAGGCACTTTTTTGTTTAAATTAAACCCGTGACCGCCTGTTTTGCGGCCATCCTGTTGACAAAGGGTATGTTTGCGATAATAATCGGTATTAATTAAGGAGTGGCTATTCGGCACGATCGAACAAGGTCTGGCTTTGTTTCTATTCTTGCGGCCAATCGTGCTGTGTAAGAGCAAAGGAGGAGGAATACATTCATGAGAAAGATGCAAGCATTGAAATACCTGTCAGTGCTTCTCATGCTCACCCTGGCGATCAGCCTGTTTGCCGGTTGTGCCCCCAAGGAAACCGATGCACCGACCGAAAAACCAACTGAGGCGCCTACTGAGACAGAAGCACCAACAGAACCGGAAGAAACAACCCGGTTCAGGCAAGACACCCCCTTGGTGGTGGGCTATGCACAGTTCAGTGAAAAGTTCAGCCCGTTTTTTTCGTCAACTGCTTATGACGCTGATGTGGCAAGCATGACAGGTGTCAGTTTGCTGACAACTGATCGGACCGGCGCCATTGTCTACAACGCCATTGAAGGCGAGACGCTTACCTATGCCGACACCGACTACGAGTACAAAGGCATTGCCAACCTGGACGTTGATTACGATGAAGCCAGTGACCAGACGGTCTACACCTGGACCATTCGAGACGACATTCTATTCAGTGATGGCGAGCCGATGACGGCGGACGACATCATTTTTTCTTATTATGCCTACAGTGATCCAAGCTACACGGGGTCATCAACCCTGTATTCCGTGCCCATCCGGGGCATGCAGAATTACCGCACCCAGTCAACTGGCGCTGTTTATGACAAATACCTGGCCATGGCCGAAGCCATTTATGTGGCTGGCAGCGAGCACGAATGGACAGAATCAGATGACTGGAGCCAAGCGCAGCAAGACTCTTTCCAGGCCATCCTGAAAGATAAATGGATCGCTTCGTTGGGTGACCTGACCGACTATATTGTGAGCAACTACCTGGATTTGGCTGAGCAGTATATGGGATACACCGAAGAAGAAATCCTTGCTGATGAAGGCATGCAGGTTGCTTATGGCATGTTCCTTTGGGGCTTTGCCGACTTGAACGATGATGGTGAACTGGTTGGAGCGCTTACCGGCACCGCTTTCGATCTGGACGCCGGCAACTACCCGACTCTGGCCGACTATTACGAGGAAGCCTTCATTGCCTATGAAGGCAACGTGGAAGCTTTCTATGAGATAGAAAACTATAGCGAAGAGATGTTTCATCCGTTGGCTCCTGCCATGAGCGCTTTTATTCTGGAATGGGCACCCCAAGACCCGGAAATGGCCGGCCAGAGTGTTTCCAACATTGAAGGCATTCGCAAAATAAGCGACACCGTGGTTGAAGTCATCGTTGACGGTTTTGACGCAACCGCCGTTTACAGCCTGGGAATCACGGTTTCACCGCTGCACTACTATGGCGACGTCGATCAATACGATTACGACAACGATGCCTTTGGCTTCCCTTTTAATGACTTGTCCATGGTGGCGGCCAAAACCACCCAGCCCATGGGTGCCGGCCCCTATAAGTTTATCAAGTACGATAACAAAATTGTTTATTTTGAAGCCAATGAATATTACTACAAAGGCGAGCCGATCATCACCAACGTGCAGTTCAAAGAAACGACCGATGCCGACAAAATTTCCGGCGTTGGTACCGGCACCTTGGATCTGGCCGAGCCTTCGTTCAATAAGCCGGCCCGCGAAGAGATCAAAAGCTACAACAGCAATGATGAAAGCACGGGCGACAAGATCATGACCACCACGGTTGACTTCCTGGGTTATGGCTACATCGGCATCAACGCTGCGAAAGTCAACGTTGCCGGAGAGCCGGCTTCTGAAGACAGCAAAAACCTGCGCAAGGGCCTGGCCACCCTGCTGGCGGTCTACCGTGATCTGACGGTCAGCTCCTATTATGGCGAGCAGGGATCTGTCATCAACTACCCCATTTCCAACACCTCCTGGGCTGCCCCGCAACCGACCGATGAGGGCTATAAAGTGGCCTTCTCCACGGCCGTTGACGGCAGCGACATTTATACGTCGGATATGGGATCTGATGCCCAGTATGAAGCTGCTAAAGAGGCAGCTATCGGCTACCTGATCGCAGCAGGTTACACCTTTGACGACGCCAGTGGCAAGTTCACCGCGGCACCGGAAGGGGCCAGCCTGGAATATGAAATCATTGTTGGCGGCGAAGGTGTCGGTGATCACCCGTCCTTTAAACTGGCCACCGAAGCCAAGGAAACGCTTGCAGACATCGGCATCAACCTGATCGTGTTTGACCCAACTGATGTCAATGAACTGTGGGACAAACTGGATGCAGGCACACAGGAAATGTGGACGGCAGCCTGGGGTGCGAGCATTGATCCAGACATGTATCAGATCTACCATTCCACCAATGTCATCGGACAAGGCGGCACGGACGACAACAAGTACCACATCACGGATGAAGAACTGGATCGCCTCATAATAGAAGCCCGTTCCAGCGATGACCAGGCTTTCCGCAAGCAGACCTACAAGGCCTGTCTGGACATCATCATCGACTGGGCCGTGGAAGTGCCGATTTACCAGAGGCAGGAAGCATTTATTTTCAGCGTGGAACGCATCAATGTTGATACGATCACGCCTGACATCACCACCTTCTGGGGCTGGATGAACGATATCGAACTGTTGCAAATGAACGAGGGTTAACCAGCCGACCGCTGGACATGACATGCTTGAGCCCATCATTTGATGGGCTCAAGCTATGTTCACCGGTTGCAAACAGGCAGCGGGAACGAGGATTATGTGGAAATATATTGTTAAAAGACTCCTGATCAGCATCGTCATCTTGTTTTTTGTGGCCATGATCATCTATGTTATCATGCGCAGCATCCCCACGTCATACGTACAGGCCATTGCCCGGGAGCGATCGACACAACCAGGATCAAAAAGTTACCAGGAATGGCTGGACCAGCTCAACCAAATCTATGGTCTGAATATGGGCGTTATCCCTGGTTATTTTGCCTGGTTGAAAAGTGCCATCAAGGGCGATTTTGGAGACAGTTGGCTGTACACCATCCCCGTGACCCAGAAGTTTTCACAGGTCATTTGGTACTCCTTTGTGCTTGGGGCAGTCTCTTTTATCCTTGAGCTGGTCATTGCCATTCCCCTGGGCATTTTATCGGCCCGCAAGCAATACAGCCGAACAGACTACGCTGTGACTGTCCTGGCCCTGCTGGGCATCTCTCTGCCAACTTTTTTCTTCGCGACGATTTTGAAACTTGTTTTTTCCATCAAGCTGGGTTGGTTGGATCTTTTTGGTATAGTGGGCCGTTATCACAACCAGCTGGATCCGTTTCACCGGTTGCTGGATATGGGTATGCACCTGATCTTGCCCATTGCGACCCTGGTGATCGTCAGTATTGGGGGCCTCATGCGTTACACGCGCACCAACATGTTGGAGGTACTCAATTCTGATTACATTCGGACCGCCCGTGCCAAGGGGCTGTCTGAACGTCGGGTCATCAACTACCATGCTTTCCGAAACACCCTGATCCCCATCGTGACCATCGTTGGCGGCTCTTTGCCGGGCCTGTTCGCCGGAGCCATGATCACGGAAACCCTCTTTCAAATTCCGGGGATTGGTTATATTTCTTACCAGGCCATGGTCAGCGGAGACATCCCCTTCACCATGTTTTATCTGGTCTTCATGGCGGCCCTGACCTTGATAGGCACCTTAATCTCAGATGTTCTATATGCCGTTGTTGATCCGCGTGTGCGGGTTGCTTGAGAGGAGGCACACAGCAAATGAGCGACACTTACCTGCAAGAGCCTTCTCCCCCGCCTCAGAAGGAGACAGACTGGGTTTCTCTGGACGATGAACAGCGCATCAAGGTTTTGTCACCAACCATGCTGGTGCTCAGGCGCTTTGTCCGCAACAAGCTGGCCATTGTTGGGACGGTTTTTATCGTGGTCATGTTTTTGTTTTCCTTTGTCGGTGGCTGGCTGATGCCCTATGGCGAAAGCCAGGTCTTTAAGACCTATACTGAAATGTCCCGCCTTTACGCCGGAGTGACCGTCAACGAAGAATTGCGCTATTTTGTTGAAAAAGGCAAGGCCTTTGACGCGCAAGCCCGTGCATCTTTTATCGATGCCCTGCACAAAGAGGAGCCGTTGTTCCAATCAGGGTCTGCTTTTTATCGCCAGGAGCGCCTGACAGAAGATGCGGTGTTAGTTTCGGGACTTCAAGAAGTGGCCCAGGCCCTGGCCCGGAAAGAGACCTATTCAGTGGCGGCAGTCGGCGACTATGCCATGACAGCAGGCTTTGAACAGGCCATGACAGCAGCTATCAGCCAGGAAAAAGACATGTTTACCTACAGCGGTCAGCTTCATTGGTTGATCCTTTCCGGTAAAGTCTACCGGGCATTTACTGAAGAGGGGCTGGCTGTAGCCTCCTACAACATCCTGGACCTGGCACGGGCAGACCAGACGGCTTCTTTGGCTTTTATGCAAGAAGCTGAACGCATCAAAGCGAGCGGCCAGCCGACAACGTTCGACTTGGCCGGAGCCAGCTACGACGTGGTTTTCGATGAATCAGGCGAGCAAGCAGAAATATTTGTGGTCGATGCAGGCCAGCGCACACAATTTGCCGTCTTGTCACGTTATGTGGTCAACCCCCTGCATGCCGACGTGCATGTGTCCATTCCCTTTAAAGAAAAAGTCAAAGAAGCTATTTTGAACGACCAGACGTCCTTCAGTTACACCCCGGGCCCCGATGAGGCTGATGCCGGCCTTGAGCAAACCTACACCATTGAACGACAAAACCAGCAATGGGTTATCAAGAACATCCAAACCACCCAGATCGTGCTCATGCACGAGCACCCGTCGCGCCAGCACCTGATGGGGACCGACGGAAACGGTATGGATATCTTGACGCGCTTGATGTACGGTGGCAGGATCTCCTTGATGATCGGCTTTATCGTTGTCTTTCTTGAAACCTTTATCGGTGTCATCCTGGGAGGCATAGCCGGTTTCTTTGGCAAATGGGTGGACAACCTGATCATGCGCCTGGTTGATATCTTCAACTCTATTCCTTCCATTCCCATCATCATTATCATTGGTGCGGTTATGGATGGGATGCGTGTGGACCCGCAAATCCGCATGATTTACCTGATGCTGATTCTGGGTATTCTGGGCTGGCCCCCCATCGCCCGCATGGTCCGCGGACAGATTTTATCCCTGCGTGAGCAGGAGTTCATGCTGGCGACTGAGGCAACTGGGCTGACAGTTGGCCGCAGGATTTTTAAACACCTGGTGCCCAACGTCATTCCGCAGCTGATCGTCATTTCAACCATGAGTCTGGGCGGTGTCATCCTAATGGAATCAACTTTGAGCTTTCTGGGCCTGGGGGTCAAATACCCCTTTGCCTCCTGGGGCAACATCATCAACGCAGTCAGCAACGTGCATGTCATGTCCAACTACTGGTTTGTCTGGATTCCAGCTGGCTTTTTGATTCTGGTAACGGTTTTGGGCTTTAACTTCATCGGCGATGGGTTGCGAGACGCATTTGATCCGAAGATGAAACGATAAGGGTGATTTTGTGGCAGCAGAAGAGAAAAAAAGAAAAGAAAAAAGAAGCGGTTACCTGACGGCCAAGCAGTCTTTAAGCATTGCCCGTTACAACCGTCGCATCACGCGGCAGTTTGAAAAACGAAACAACCAAAAGCGTGTTCCTGAATCGGTTTACCACACCCAGATGCATAACCCTGAAAATGTGGTTGAATTTGATGACCTGCACACCTATTTCTTCACCGACACCGGAACCGTGAAAGCGGTCGACGGGGTTTCCTTTGATATTCCTCAGGGAAAAACAGTTGGCGTGGTTGGGGAAAGCGGTTGCGGCAAATCAGTGACCAGCCTGTCGCTGATGCAAATCGTCCAGCGGCCGCTGGGCCAGATCGTCCAAGGTGAAATTCGGTTCAACATGGGTGATCATGCTGTTGATATCGCCAAAATGCCACAGACGGCCATGCAGCGCATACGCGGCAACCAGGTGGCCATGATCTTTCAAGAGCCTATGACCAGTCTGAACCCGGTGTTCAGGATAGGGACCCAGCTTGATGAGACCATCCACTTGCACCAGCCCGGCCTGTCCAAGGAAGCGGTCATGGCCCGGTCCATCGAGATGCTGGAAACAGTCAGCATTGCCAACAGCGCCGGGGTCTACCGCATGTATCCGCATGAGCTGTCCGGGGGCATGCGCCAGCGGGTCATGATTGCCATGGCCCTGTCCTGCAACCCCAAGTTGATCATCGCTGATGAGCCAACAACCGCATTGGATGTCACCATCCAGGCCCAGATTCTGGACCTTCTGCGTGATTTGAAGGACCGGATCAACAGCAGCATCATGCTGATCACCCATGACCTGGGCGTTATTGCCGAAATGGCAGATTACGTGGTGGTCATGTATGCGGGCCGGATTGTCGAAAAGGGGACAGCTGAGGAAATTTTCCAAACACCGAGCCATCCTTACACTGTCGGCCTGATGGCTTCCAAGCCATCCCTCAACAAAAAGGTCAGACGCCTTTACAGCATACCGGGACAGGTGCCCAACCCCATCGACATGCCCAACTACTGTTATTTCAGAGACCGGTGTGACAAACGCTTTGAGCGTTGTGACGGTCCTTACCCTGAAGAATATTTCTTGACAAAGACCCACTCGGTTAACTGCTACTTGTATGAAAACCGCAAGGAGGAACAACGTGATGGCTGAGCCCAAGCTGAAGACACCAGATAAGCACACAGGGATCCAAGCTGATGCACGGCCTCTTGTGGATGTTCAAGACCTGAAAAAATATTTTCCCATCAGAAGCGGTTTTTTGCAGCGGGTGATCGGGCATGTCAAAGCGGTTGATGGCGTGTCATTCCAATTGCCACGTGGGACCACCATGGGCCTGGTCGGTGAATCGGGTTGTGGTAAAACCACGGTTGGCCGCACCCTTTTGCGCCTTTACGACCAGACCGATGGACGGGTCTATTTTGGCGGCCAGGAGGTCTTCGCCCTCAACAAGGCTGAGCTGCGTGCCTTGAGACCTAAAATGCAAATCATCTTTCAAGACCCCTATTCCAGCCTGTCGCCACGTCTGCCCATCGGAGAAATCATCGGCGAGGCCGTTCGTGAGCATGGCATTGTGGCCAAAGAGGCCTATGAAGACCATTTGGATACCATCATGAAGCAGTGTGGCCTGCAGCCCTACCACAAGGAACGCTACCCACATGAATTTTCCGGCGGACAACGTCAGCGCATCTGTATTGCCCGTGCCCTGGCCCTCAACCCTGAATTTGTGGTCTGCGACGAGCCGGTCTCAGCCCTTGATGTATCCATTCAGGCACAAATCATCAACCTGTTGATGGACCTGCAGGAACGCTATCAATTGACCTATTTGTTTATCTCCCACGACCTGTCTGTGGTGGAACACATTTCCAGCCAGATCGGTGTCATGTATCTGGGCAAGCTGGTCGAACACGGCACAAAAAAAGCGATTTTCGACAACCCCCTGCACCCCTATACACAGGCTCTTTTCAGTGCCATACCCATCCCAGAACCGGGGGCCCGAAGCAACCGGATTGTGCTGGAAGGGACCATCCCTTCACCGGCCAACCCCCCGCCCGGCTGTAAATTCCATACCCGATGCGCCTACTGCATGCAGGTTTGTAAAACACAGGAACCTGAAAGCAAAGAATTAGAACCGGGCCATTTTGTTGCCTGCCATTTGTATGATCAAGAAAAAACAGAACAAGAAAAAACGCCCTGCACATGACCTTGTTGATGACGGCAGGACCGTGGCGCCCATGGACATCGATGGCATGCCATGGGTCAGCGGCAACAGGCCTGGCCGGCAGGCCACTGGTGAAGCTGCCGGCTGGCAAGCGCCTGAAGCCCTCAAGCAACACACCCACACCACCCTGAGCAGACAGGAAACCAGACGGCTGATCACCAGCTCTTTGTTGGTGGCTTTGGGTATTGGGTTGATTTATGTCGCCGCCTTCGGGCTGTTTCTTTGGTTTGCGATCAGCGTCTGGCTCCGCTGAAAGGGCTGTGGTATAATCTAGAAACAGGAAAAAAGCCGTGTCTGATCTGCAACCGATCGTTGGTCCTGTGCGATGCGGCCCGTGAACCCCGTCAGGTCCGGAAGGAAGCAGCGGTAAGCGGCCAACCGCATGCGCCGCAGGGAAACCTGCGTCGGTTGCAGGTCCGGCATGGCTTCTTGCACGTCGCAGCTGTGGAGGGTGGCTATGGCACATTTGGCACTCTATCGGGAATGGCGCCCCAAGACCTTTGACGAAATGGTCGAACAAAAGCAGGCGGTGCACGCCTTGCGCCAGTCTATTATCAACGGGCAGATCGCCCATGCCTATCTGTTCAGCGGAACCCGCGGCACGGGCAAAACCACGCTTGCCAAGATTTTTTCAAGGGCCATCAATTGCCTCAACCCAGACCAGGGTAACCCCTGCAACCAATGCGCCATTTGCTTACCAGCCCTGCAGGGACAGCTGCTGGACATTGTTGAAATGGATGCCGCCTCCCACAACAGCGTCGACAACATCCGGCGCCTGTGTGATGAGGTTGTTTTCATGCCGGCACAGGCCCGCTACAAAGTCTACATCATTGATGAGGTGCACATGTTGTCAACCGGGGCTTTCAACGCCCTCTTGAAAACACTGGAAGAGCCACCAGCACATGCGGTCTTCATTTTAGCAACCACCGAGCCGCATCGGATCCCTGCAACCATCTTGTCCCGTTGCCAACGCTATGAGTTTCGGCGCATCCCCATCGACAGCATGCTGGAACGCCTTGAAGCCATTGTCTCTCAGGAAAAGATTGATATTGATCCAGACGCTTTGCGCACCATCGCCATCCTGGCCGACGGAGCCTTGCGTGACGCCATCAGCATTCTGGATCAGGCTGGCAGTGCCTGGTCCGGGCACATCACCCGGGATGACGTCCTGGGGTTGGTCGGCGTGGTCAAGGACCAGTTTTTGCACCAGACTGCCCAAGCTTTGATTCAAGGTGATGGCCTGGCCATCTTGCGGCAGGTGGAAGAGCTGATCTTGTCCGGACGGGATACGGTCCGATTTGTGACCGACCTGGCTCAGTATCTCAGAAACATGCTGGTCAGCACCGTCTCAGATGGCCAAGCGTCTGAAGCCTTGCTGGTTCGGGTCAACTCAGAAAGTCTGGCCGGCATGCGAACCCTGGCCCAAACAACATCCCAAGCGCAGTTGCTGACCTTTATCCGCGGCCTGTCCAGTTTGCTGCCGGATTTGCGCTGGGCGGCTGACAGCCGCATCGTTTTGGAAATGGGACTGATCCGCCTGTCTGAAGCACAGATCAAGCAAGCAGGTCCTCACGCGTCAGGTCAAGACGCGCAGCAAGCTGCCCCTGTCCGTCGGAACACACCTGCAGCTGAAGCGGTTGGCCTTCATCAGCCCCCAGAACCGAAACAGGCGTTGACAGCGCCGATAACCGAGCCGCCTGAAGACCTGCCTGAACCGCCTGAAGAATCTCATGACCCCCAACAGCCTGCAGGGGAGCAGCCTGATGAAACGGAACCTTCACCGGCCCCTCCAGCTGGACAGGCAGCCGAGGCCGGTCCCCTTTGGGCATCGCTTCAGTCCCGGCTGCAAGAAGATGGCCAGATGACCCTCTACTTGTTTTCACGACCTGCCCGACCTGCCCTGGCAGGTCAGGTACTGGAGCTGCTTTTTCAACCGGATGAGCGGGTCCATTATGAAGAGGTGCGCAAGGCAGAATCGCTTAAGGTGCTCAACAGCCTGCTGACCGATGAACAAGGGCCCAACTGGGAGGTTCAGATCCGTCTGGCCGGCGACCAAGCGGACGGGCAAACGCAGCCTGATGAAAGCAGCTGGGTGGACCGTGTCAAACAGGCCGGCTCCCGGTTGCAGATCCCGGTTGAGGAGGGTTAACATGGCCCGTTACGCCTCATCCATCAGCCGCTTGATCGCAGAGCTGGGAAAACTGCCGGGAATCGGGCCCAAATCAGCCCAAAGGCTGGCCTTCCATTTGTTGGCCCAGCCGAAGGCCCAGGTGCAAGCCCTGGCATCAGCCATGGTGGAAGCCCGTGAAAACATCCTTCAGTGTGACGTCTGCTGTAACCTGACAGATCAGAACCCCTGCTCCATCTGTGCTGACAGCAAACGAGATCGGTCCATGATTTGTGTGGTTGAAAACCCTCGTGATGTGGCCTCTTTGGAGCGCATTCACGACTACCAGGGCCTTTACCATGTCTTGCACGGCGCCATTTCGCCGGTCCAGGGCATTGGGCCGGAGCAAATCCGCCTGCGTGAGCTCTTGCAGCGCCTGCGAACCGAAGAGGATGTGCAGGAAGTGATCCTGGCCACCAACCCGACGGTCGAAGGGGAAGCAACCGCCTTGTACCTGGCGCGCCTGCTCAAACCAGCTGGCATCTTGACCACACGGCTGGCACACGGCATTCCCATGGGTGGGGACCTGGAGTATGCGGATGAGTTAACGCTGTCGCGGGCCCTGGAAGGACGGCGCGAAATCAACTGAGCACAAGGAGGGAAGAACGGTTTGCAACTTTTTGACTTGGCCGGCAGCGGCCGCCGGGGGCCGCTGATGGAACGGCTGCGCAACGTGTTTTTGCTTGTGCTTGGCAACCTGATCAGTGCGGTTGCCCTCAACATTTTCTACCTGCCCGCCCGGCTGACCATGGGCGGGGTATCTGGTATCGTTTCCATCATTTTTCAATTGACCGGGCGTGGCGCCTTTTTGTCTTTTGGTCTCCTGTATGGCTTGCTCAATATCCCCCTGCTGATTCTGGGCTGGCGGCGCATCGATGCAACCTTTGTTTGGAAAAGCCTGGTGGGCACGGTTATACATTCTGTGCTGATTGATTTAACCGGGCCAGGGATGACCCGCTTTTATGAAAAACACCTGCACCGTGCCCAGGCGCACGGGTCGGACCTTTTGCTCTTTTGTCTGGTGGGCGGTGTGCTTTTCGGGGTGGGGCTGGGGTTGATTTTCAGGGCCGGCTACACCACGGGAGGCATTGACATTTTAGCCATGGTGATCCACCGCAGCCGACCGGCCTTAAGCATCGGCCAGTTCATTCTGGTCTTGGATGCGATCATCATTTTGGCCTCAGCCGTGGCCTACCGGCATATGTCTGAGACAGGCCTGCTGCTGGTTTTGTATTCATTTATTGCCATGTATGTGACGTCCAAAAGTATCGATGTGATCTTGGAAGGGTTTGACTTTTGCCGCACGGCTGTCATTGTCTCCGATCACGGCCCTGACATTGCGGACCGTCTGCTGACCGAACTGGAACGTGGCGTCACCGCTTTTTCAGGAGAAGGGATGTACACAGGAACCCAGCGGAAAATCCTCATGTGTGTCTTGTCCCGCCGGCAAATCCCACAGATGAAACGCATCGTGCGCGACATAGACCCACAGGCCTTTGTCATTGTTCAAGATGCCCGGGAAGTCATGGGGGAAGGCTTTGGCAACTTTGCTCAATTCTGAGCCAAAGGCCAGTCTTTGACACAGTCGTAAAAGAGGGCAGTGATGTCTGCCTGCAGCTGATGGGCGCGGCCGGCATCGGCCATCTCAGTCATCACACACAGGACAAACGGCTCTGTGGTGAACACGATCCCGACATCATTTTCAGTGGCATAGGCACCGTTGGTGCCTATTTTATGTGCGACCGCCACCCCTTCCGGGACACCCCGATGCAGGCCGAAGCTGAATTCGGTCTGCTTGAGATCGTCCAGCAGGGGGTCATAAACCGCTGGCTCTGCCAACCAGGCCCGGTAGAGGTGGGCCATCTGTTCTGCCAGGTCACGCGAGCAAGTCCGATGGCGGCCCTGGGCGGTCTGGCCGGCGTAGGTGAGATAGCTGACCGGTTGGCGGTAATCAACGATGCCACTGATGTCGTTGAGCCAGGGGTTGACGGCATCGATACCGCCCAGGCGGCGCAAAATCATGTTGGTGGCGCAGTTGTCGCTGATGCGAATGGACAGCGAAGAGGTTTCACGGATGCTGAAGCGGCTGCCGTTGGGCATGCCTTGGATGGATCCGGTTCCAGGCTCATAATCCCCGGTTGGGTAGGGGCGGCTGTCATAGGCCAGCTCTTCCAGGGGGTCTATTTCCTGGCGGGCCATGCGCTCATACAAGCAGGCGTTGAAGCCCACCTTGATTGAACTGGCCGCAACAAAAGGCAGCTCTTCCTGATGGGACCAGGATTCCCCAGCCGCCAGGTTTATGAAGGTGACCGCCACCCGGCAGGCTGGTTCCTGGTTGATCCGCGCCAACACCTCCTGGCCGGTAGCTTCAAGCGCTGACGCACGCGCTTGCGGATCGAGCAGGGGGGGAGCCGTAGTGGCTTGGGTCTGGGTCTGGACGGGTTCGGTTTCATCCGATTCAGAAGTGGCCGTCGGTGCAGCAGATGGGCTTGGGTTGCTGGTTTCTTGCGGTTCAGAGCCCGTCGTGGGGGTGGTGGACGTGTTTGGTGTGTCTGATCGTTTAAAGGTGAAGACCACAGCCGTGATCAGCCCCGCAAGCAGCAGGACCAGAACCGGCAACAGCCAGGGTGAAGGCAGGCCAGGCCGGGGCGCTTGTCCCGGCTGAAAGGCCTGGCGGTGGCGGCTGGCTTGCCGGTCATCAAAAGGCAATGTTTTGCGTCGGTTGTTTTTCATGCAGCACCCCGCTTCTGTGGCTTAGAAAAGCCCGCTCGTCTGGCCGTCAGCTGAGACATCCATGTGTTCAGCAGCCGGCGTCCTGGGCAAGCCAGGCATGGTCATGATGTTGCCGGTCAGGGCAACAATGAAACCTGCTCCGGCAGAAAGGCGCAGTTCCCGGACAGTGATTGAAAAACCGGTCGGTCGGCCCAGGCGCTTGGGGTCGTCAGATAAAGACAGGGGTGTTTTGGCCATGCAGACAGGCAGCTTGTCATAGCCCAATTCTTCCAGGCGCTTGAGCGCCTTGGCTGCAGCAGCCGTCAGCTGGATGTCCTTCGCGCCATAGATGTTCTGGGCGATTAGCCGCATCTTGGTTTCCAGGGGCTGATCCAGGTCATAAAGAGGCTGGAAAGCAGAAGCCGCCCGGCCTAAGACGTCAAGCAGCTTGTTGGCCAGGTCCAGTCCGCCCTGTCCGCCTTGGGAAAAAACATCCGCACAGGCGACAGGAACACCCAGCGCCCGGCAGGCCTCGCGGACACAGGCGATTTCTGCATCCGTGTCGTCTGCAAAGCGGTTGAGCGCCACCAGGCAGGGGACACCGAACTGCTGGATGTTTTCGATGTGTTTAACCAGGTTGGGCAAGCCGGCCTTGAGGGCCTGCAGGTTTTCTGTCTGCAGCTGTTTTCTGGCCTGGCCGCCGTTGTATTTGAGGGCCCGGATGGTGGCGACCAGCACGGTTGCTGCCGGTTTCAGGCCGGCCGTGCGGCATTTGATGTTAAAAAATTTTTCTGCCCCCAGATCAGCACCAAAGCCAGCCTCGGTGATGAGGATGGTACCCAGTTTTAACCCCAGGCGCGTGGCCCGGATGCTGTTGCAGCCGTGGGCGATGTTGGCAAAGGGGCCTCCGTGGATCAAGGCGGGGGTGCCTTCAAGCGTTTGCACCAAGTTGGGGTTGAGCGCGTCTTTTAAAAGGGCCGTCAGCGCGCCCGCCGCCTTGAGATCCCGGGCTGTCACAGGCTGGTCATCGAAGGTCCAGGCCACCACGATCCGGCCGATACGTTCCTTGAGGTCAGGCAGGTCTTCCGCCAGGCATAAAATGGCCATGATTTCAGAGGCCACTGTGATGTTGAAGCCGTCTTCACGTGGCTGGCCGTTGGCCGTCCCGCCAAGGCCGGAAACGATTTCGCGCAGCTGACGGTCGTTGATGTCCACACATCGTTTCCACAGGACACGTCTGGGATCAATGCCCAGGGCGTTGCCATGGTGGATGTGGTTGTCCAGCAGGGCCGCCAGTAGGTTGTTGGCCGCAGCCACGGCATGCAGGTCACCGGTGAAGTGCAAGTTGATGTCTTCCATAGGTAAGACCTGGGCATAGCCGCCACCCGTTGCGCCGCCTTTGACGCCGAAGACCGGGCCCAGAGACGGTTCACGTAAGGCAACCACAGCCCGTTGTCCCAGCTGGCACAAAGCTTGCCCCAGGCCGACGGTGATGGTTGTTTTGCCTTCACCGGCAGGGGTCGGGTTGACCGCTGTCACCAGGACCAGCTGGCCGTCCGGCTGGTCTGCCAAACGTTGAAAGGCAGCCTGATTGATCTTGGCTTTGGTGTGGCCGTAAGGCGACCACTCTTCTGGCCCAAGGCCCAGATCCCGGGTCAGGTCCTGGATGGGGCGGATAGAGGCTTCGTTTGCGATATCAATATCGGACAGCATCATCGGTTCCTCCAAAGGCATATTTGTGTTGGGCCGCTTCGGCAGCAGAAGGTCAATATTTAGAAGAGCAGGATGAATTATACCACAATCTGTTGTGCGCGTCATTTGACTTTAGTCTGTGAAAGTGGTAAAATTATCCCATCGGATTTGAGCCATCAAGGTGAAAAAAACGATTGCCGGAGGTGTCATCATACATGATCGTTAAGGCAGATTTAGATATCTGTAGAAGAGGAATGCAGTCTTATATCGGCAAGAGAATCAGACTCAAATCTAATGGCGGACGAAAAAGAACCATCATTCAGGAAGGCGTACTGGACCGGTGTTACCCCAATGTCTTCACGGTTCGCTGTGCTCGAAAAAACGTGGCCGACCAAGAGACCGTTTCTTTCAGCTACGTTGACATCCTGACACGGGTTGTCGAGATTGCCATCGAGCCGGAAGCGGAACACAAAGAACCAGAGCAGCTCTAAAAGGCTGCTCGGGGATCACGGTTCACACCACAGGACACAACCATGCGGCACAGGACGGTCACGGCACCAGCAAAGATTAATTTGTCATTAGATGTCGTGGGCAAACGAACAGACGGTTACCACCTGCTGGAAACAGTCATGCAAAGCTTGGACCTGCAAGATCAGGTGACGGTATCGGTCAAGCAGACCGATGGGCAGGGGCACATCCGCATCCGTTCAACGGATGCCTCCCTGCCGCTTGATGCAAGCAACACGGCTTATCGAGCCGCTTTTCTTTTTTTTCAGGCACCCAAAAACAAAACCCTCAAACCCCACACGGTGGATCTGTTCCTTGAAAAAAAGATCCCCGTTGCAGCGGGGCTCGCCGGTGGCAGCGCCGACGCAGCGGCTGTCCTGCTGGGGCTCAACGCTTGCTTTGATGGACGCCTGTCGAGGCGGGACCTGGAAGAACTGGCCGTTGCAATCGGTGCCGATGTGCCCTTCACCTTAAATGGAGGCACCGTGTATTGTCAGGGCATTGGTGAACAGCTGACACCCCTCCGACCTTGGCCGGACCTAGCCGTTGTCCTGTGTTGTCCCAAACTTCACGTCTTGACCCGGTCTGTTTTTGCGGCCTATGCACAAAGGCCGCCGTTGCGCCGGCCTGATACACCGGCGGTCCTGTCAGCCATCCAAAGCCAGGACCTGAAAGGGCTTGCTGCGGCAACGGCCAACGTCCTTGAGCCCGTCTGCATGTCTTTAGAGGCAGGTCTGGCTGTGCACAAAGCGCGCTTGAGCCGGTTGGGCGCTGAACTGGTCCAGATGAGCGGAAGCGGTCCGACCTTGTTCGCGCTTTTTGCCAGTATGGAAGCAGCCAGCCAGGCCCTGCAGGCCTTGCAGCAACAAAATGACGGTTCCGTTCACTTGTTTTTGTGCCGGACCACAGCGGACGGGCCGCGCATCCTGGCCTCATGAAGCAGGGGAGCGGGAAAAACAGGCGATCGGCCAAAGCCTACCGATTGACTGGGCCGGTGTTGCTTCTGGTCCTGGTGCTTGTTCTGCTGGCTTTCAGCGGTTCTATTCGAAACCATTTTGAGCGACAAACGTCGGCGACCAGCCCATCGGAACAAGGTGCGTTTTCCACACAAGAGCCGACGGGCATAAGCACCCAGACCCAGACACCGGCGTTGACCAAGCCAAGCCAGGAAACGACACCGCCAGAGCCGACACCAGCCCCAGAAAACAAGCCGATGACGCTGGCTTTCGTGGGTGATATTATTTTGCACCAATCGGTCATAGACGGCGGCCTGCTGACCAGCCAGGAAGCGGGCGTCTACGATTTCACCCCTGCTTTTTCAGCTGTCAAACCCATTTTTCAAGCTGCAGACCTGTCTGTGGCCAACTATGAAGGAACCCTGGCCGGTCCGCCCTACAGCGGCTATCCATTCTTTGCTGCACCAGATGCCATTGCCGATGCCCTCTACCAGACGGGCTTCCGGGTGGTGTGCACGGCCAACAACCACATGCTGGACAAGGGATTGGAAGGCCTGGTTCGGACCGCACGCGTATTTGAAGAACGTGGTTTTCAGGTGATTGGCACCCGTACCGATCCCGCGGGTCGCCTGGACCAGTTGGTGAGCATCAATGGTTTGACCGTTGGGCTTATGGCCACAACCTTTGAAACCATCGGGACCGAAAGCCAGAAAACACTTAACGGCATCCCCTTTCCGCAGGGCGCCGCTGACCTGCTGGACTCGTTTAACCCCTACCGCCAGGAGGCCTTTGCAGCAGCCCTTGACCGCTTGGTTGACCGGGCAGATGGGCTCAGGCAAGAGGGCGCTGAACTGATCTGCCTGTCCGTCCACTGGGGCAATGAATATGAAACGGTTGAAAGCCACTACCAGCGGGTCATGGCCCAGCATCTGGCCGATGCCGGCATTGAGGTGATCATCGGGCACCACCCCCATGTGCTTCAGCCCATTGACGTCCTGACCGCTGCGAACGGTTCACATACCCTGGTTTTTTACTCCATCAGCAATTTTTTACATAACATGACTTTTTCCACCCACCAGACAGCAGGATACGCCCTCGATGCTGTCGTTGCACGCCTGACCCTGGCACGAGATGCAACGGGTGTTTTTGTCCAGTCAGCAGATGTGATTCCGACAACGGTCGTTCGGCAGTTTTTCGGAGAGGACATCCAACACCACATTGTGCCGGTGCTGCCGATGCTGGAAGCACCTGGACCGTATGAGGCATTCGCATCAGAGCTTGAGGCGGCCTGGAAGCGCATCCAGAATGTGCTGGCTTCCTCCATGCGGACCGAACCGATCCCGGTTGCCTTTTCGCCGCAGTAAGCGGCGACTTGATGGCCTGTTTTGGCATCACGTTTCGTCCAGCAGTCTTGCCTTAATGAAACGCCACCCCCGTGGTGATGAAGGGTTGACCACTTAGCCACAGGGGGTGATGTGCCCATCGCCAAGCCACACCGACTTTTCTTTGGTTGACACAGCTGCTTCAAGACTTGTATAATCTTAACGCTATTGTTTTAAGCGCTGAGGAGGATGAAAGCGGTGAAGATGACATACCAGCCTAAAAAAAGGCAACGAAAAAGAGAACATGGTTTTCGAAAACGGATGCAGACGGCATCTGGCCGACGCATCATCAAACGCCGAAGGCTGAAAGGCAGAAAACAGCTGAGTGCCTGAAGACCGCAGGTCCTGTGGTCTTTTTTTAGCGAACGCTCCCGTGAGCGGCCAGGAATGAGACAGTATGAGAAAAACGCAAGCTTTGCGTATGAATTATGAGTTCTCCCGTGTCTACCGGCATGGGCGTTTTATCAGTGAACCCCATGTGGTCCTGCACTACCTCAAACGCAACGCGACAATCAACCGCCTGGGGATCACAGCCAGCCGCAAGGTCAACAGCAGCGTGCGCAGAAACCGACTCAAGCGGCTCTTGCGTGAAAGTTACCGCATGTTGGAAGAAGACCTCAAGCAAGGTTTTGATGTGATCCTGGTGGCCCGACATACAGCAGATGAACCCAACTTGCAGCTTGTTTATCCTGAGGTGGTTCGGTTGATGCGCCGAGCTGGCCTGCTGCAAAGAAAAGACCACAGACAGGAGGAAGGCGCCTGATGAAACAGCTGTTGATTGGGTTGATCCGTTTGTACCAGCGCCTGATATCACCGCTGTCCGGGCCCCATTGCAAGTACTTGCCGACCTGCTCCCATTATGCGGTTGAGGCCATTGACCGTTATGGGGCCTTCAAGGGGCTGCTGCGGGCCCTTTGGCGGATCATGCGGTGCAACCCCTTCAGTCGCGGTGGTTATGACCCTGTCCGCTGAACGGATCGATCAGACAGCCGTCTCAGGCGGCTGAAAAACAAAGGAGAAACGCGTCTATGGACCTCATATCCCTGCCCGTTGTGACCATGGGATTGCTGGACCCCTTATACACGGCTTTCGGCTGGGTCATGCGCCAGCTCTATGGCATAACCGGTAATTTTGGTGTGGTCATCATTTTATTCACTATCATTGTCCGCGGCCTGATGATCCCCCTTGGGGTCAAACAACAAAAGAGCACGTTCAAGCAGCAATCCCTTCAGGGTGAAATTGCCAAGATTCAGCGCATGTACCCCAACGACAAGGCCAAGCAAAATGAGCTTCAAATGGAGCTTTATAAAAAGCACGGGGCGTCACCGCTGGCCGGCTGCCTGCCCTCTTTGCTGCCCTTGATTATCATTTGGCCGATTTTCCGGATCATCCAGGCCCCGCTGGTCCATGTGATGAATGTGGGGAAAGAGAAGATTGAAGCCATCGCTTCCTTTCTGGCCACGACGGTTGGCAGCAACGGGCAAACTCTGATTGATGAAGCGGCAAAAGGCCGGGCGGTCATGGACAACATGACCATCATCGGCGTCCTGAACAACAATGCCGCAGCCTTGGCGGAAGTGATCCAGCGCGGTTACTTGAAAATGGGAGACCTCCTCAATCTGCGTTTTCTGGGTCTGGACTTGAGTTTACGTCCCAGCTATAAGCCGGCTGTTCTTTTCGGTGCCCAGACCATGCGTGAATACCTGCCTTTGCTGGCTATTCCCATCATTGTTGTCTTGACAACCCTGGTCCAGATGCGCCTGATGCGCCACCTGACCCCCAACCGCAAACAACGGGAAGAAGACCGCGAACGTGAACGGGTCAACCCGGCACGGGCGGGACAAACCCCTGATGATAAGTCGGAATCCATGATGAAAACCATGAACCTGATGATGCCGATCTTCATGCTGTTTACAACCTTTTCCATGCCGGCCCTGATGGGTTTGTACTGGATCATCGGAAACATCATGATGATCATTCAATCGGTTTATATTTATTTTTTCTTCACCAAACCATTAGAACAGGCCAAAACAGAGGCAGTCAAAGCCCTGGGACCTGATCCGGCCACCGGCTGATGGTTTTGCAAGGAGGGTCGTGCTGTCATGATTGAAAAAACAGCCAGAACAGTTCAACAGGCGATTGAAGAAGCACTGGATGAGCTGGGACTGACAGAAGAAGACGTGATCATTGAAGTGCTCGAAGAAGGAGACAGCGGGCTTTTAGGGCTGGGACGCAAACCGGCTCGTGTGCGGGTGACAGCTGTCACGGCAGAAGAGCCGCTTCAGGAAGAAGAGCCGGTTTATTACGGAGATGATGAAGCCCACGCCCACGATCAGGAGACAGAAGAGGAAGAAGAAACCGTCTCTTACGTGGCGGCTATCTTGTCTGGGATCGGCATTCACGGCAAAATCAGCTCTTACCGTGAAGAAGACACGGTTCATATTGATGTGACCGGCCAGGATTGCGGGGCGGCGATCGGTTACCACGGTGAGACCTTGGATGCCATTCAGTACTTGGCCACCCTGGCAGCCAACCGGGTCAGCGACACGCGCATGCGCGTGGTGGTGGATATCGCCGGTTACCGCAAACGCCGGGAGCAAACCTTGCTTCATCTGGCTGAGCGGGCAGCGGCAAAAGCCAACAGCAGCGGCAGGCAAGTCAGTCTGGAACCCATGAACCCGGCTGAACGGCGCATCGTCCATTCAGCGCTCCAATCGTTTCCTGGCGTGACCACCTTCAGTGAAGGAGAAGATCCCAAACGTTACATTGTGGTGGCACCGGGACAGGACCTCGAGAACGCATAAACAGCAGGCTGCTAGCTTGACACACGGCGGTTTACGGGTCCCAAACCTGTAAACCGTTTTGTGCGTTTACACCCAAAGCAAGGGAGACCCATGGTGGCACAAGAACAAGGCAGAACTTCAAGCACCCAAGAGGCCAACGTTGGCCAGGATGTTTGTGTGGCTATCGCCACACCGCCCGGCCTCAGTGGACTGGCCGTGATCCGCATTTCAGGGGCAGGGTCGGCAGAGCTGTTTGACCCGATTTATCAGCCGCTTTCCAAACGCTTCCCCAGCGTATCTGAGATGGCGGGCTATACCTGCTCGGTCGGCTGGATTCGATCTGAACAGGGGAAAACGCCCATTGATCAGGTGGTTGTGACCCGCTTTCGGGCACCGCATTCCTTCACAGGCGAAGACATGATCGAACTGTCCTGCCATGGGGGCAGCGCCATCAAGCAGGCCCTGTTGGACCTGTTAATCCAGCAGGGCATGCGGCCGGCACAGCCAGGTGAATTCACCAAACGAGCCTTTTTAAACGGCAAACTGGATCTGCTCCAGGCAGAAGCGGTGATTGACCTGATTCAGGCCCAAACCGCCCGCAGTGCGCAAAACGCTTCGGCCCTGCTTCAGGGCAGGCTGTCTGAGCGCATGAAACAGATCCGTACAGCCCTCTACCAGCTGCTGGCTGCTGTGGAGCTGGTGCTCGAATACCCCGAACATGATGAAGCGGATAGTGTCGAAAATCAATTGAACCAGGCGCTGGATACCATCCGGTCACTGCTGCAAGAACAGATCCAAAGCTTCAGGCAAGGCCGCATCTTGTCCGAAGGTTTAACGGTTGTTCTGGCTGGACGGCCTAACGCCGGAAAATCGTCTTTGCTTAATGCACTGACCAGCAGTGAGCGGGCCATTGTCACCGATGTGCCGGGCACCACCCGCGACGCCATTGAAACCTGGCTTGACCTGGATGGTTTGCCGGTTAAATTGATCGACACCGCAGGTGTGCGAGACACCCGGGATCCCATCGAGAAGCTGGGGGTCGAACGGACCCGATCGGTTTTAGAGACGGCCGATCTGGTCTTTTGGCTGATCGCACCACCCGTACACAGCCTGGCAGAAGACCGTGACCTGATGGCGAAGATGGCCGTCCGCCAGCTGATCCCCTTGGTCAGCAAAGATGACTTGGAGGAGAGCCGGGAATTGCAGGCCGCCCTTAAAGTCTTGTGGCCGGATCAGGACATCTTGACTTGTTCAGCGGTCACCGGTGAAGGCCTGGACCGGATCCGTTCGCTTATTCTCGAACACTATGAGGCGCTGGGCATCCAAACAGACGCCGATGTGCTGGTGACCAACAGCCGCCACAAGGCCTGTCTGGAAAAAGCCTTGCGAGCACTCGACCACGCAAGCCACATCCTGGCCATCAATATGACTTGGGACGTGCTGTCCTCGCAGCTGCGAGGCGCCCTGGATGCACTGGCGGAACTGACCGGTGAAGCGGTCTCTGACACCCTCATTGATACCCTCTTCTCACGATTTTGTGTGGGCAAATGAAGGTGAGCGGCAAGCAAGGGGCGGTTCCCATGATAAAATGTTTTGACCAGGCCCAACAGGACCCAGGAACCTATGTGGCAGGCAGCTATGACGTCATCGTTATCGGAACGGGGCATGCTGGTGTCGAAGCGGCCTTGGCCTGTGCCCGGCTGGGCAAAAAAACCCTGGCTTTGGGCATGAACCTAGACACGGTTGCCAACTTACCCTGCAACCCCAACATCGGGGGCACGGCCAAGGGCCAGCTGGTTCGCGAAATTGATGCTCTCGGTGGGGTCATGGGACAGGTCGCAGATCAGGCCATGATCCAGTTTCGCATGCTGAACACGTCTCGGGGGCCAGCTGTTTTGTCGCCCCGTGCCCAGATGGACCGGCGGCTTTACCAAGACCTGATGAAGGATATTTTGGAACGGCAGGTCAACCTGGATCTGCGTCAGGGCGAAGTGACCGACCTGTTGGCCCGACGCCGGGGCGGCCGGTGGCAGCTGGAAGGGGTTCGGCTAAAAACGCAGGCCCTCTACCGCTGCCAGGTGGTGGTGCTGGCGACCGGGACTTTTTTGGAAAGCCGGATCATCATTGGAGATTGCCAGTTTGATGCCGGGCCTGACAACCAGTTTGCTTCACACGGCCTGTCCCGTTCACTCAAGGCCCTGGGGTTGACCCTGCACCGCTTTAAAACTGGCACCCCTGCCCGGATCAACCGCTTAAGCGCCGACCTGACAGCCATGGAACGTCAGGATGGCGACGCACGACCGGTTGCGTTTTCGTTCGATAACGAGGACGCGCCGCTTCTTGACCCTGACCAGCAGGTCCCCTGTTATTTGACCTGGACGACGCCAGAAACACGGCGCCTGATCCTGGATAACCTGCACCGGTCACCCCTGCTTAGTGGCACCATCGAAGGCGTTGGGGCCCGCTATTGCCCCTCTGTTGAAGATAAGTTCGTTAAATTTCCGGATAAGGAAAGACATCAGGTTTTTTTGGAGCCCATGGGGCGACAGACCGAGGAGTTGTACTTGCAGGGCATGTCCAGCAGCATGCCCGAAGACGTGCAGCTGGATATGGTTCGTTCGTTGCCGGGTCTGTCAGAGGCTCGCATCATGAGAACCGGTTATGCCATTGAATACGATTGCCTGGATTCCAGACAATTGAAGCGCTCCCTGGAGGTCCGCACGGTCAGCGCCTTGTTTTCAGCCGGCCAGATCAACGGGACATCAGGCTACGAGGAAGCAGCGGGCCAGGGCTTGCTGGCCGGCGTCAATGCGGTCCGTTTCCTGGATGGGCAGCTGCCTCTTGTGCTGGACCGCTCGCAGGCATATCTGGGGGTTATGGTCGATGACCTGGTCACCAAAGGAGCCACAGAACCGTACCGCATGATGACCTCCCGGGCAGAATACCGGTTGGTCCTGCGCCATGAAAACGCCGATGCCCGGTTGACACCGGTTGGCCGCCAGGCGGGTCTGATCCCCGATAAGCGCTGGGCGCGTTTCCAGATCAAGCAAGGGCAGATCGCTGCTGAGACACAGCGTTGCCGCCAGCAGCGGATTCGGCCTGACAAACACAGCCGATCGGTTCTGTCTGCTCTGGGGACAACACCGCTGAAACAAGCGACCAGCCTGGCAGATCTGCTCAAACGCCCGGAGCTACGCTACAAGGATCTGGCCCCTCTTGATCCAGACAGGCCGGCCTTGAGTTCGGTGGTTCAATATGCGGTTGAGGTGCTTTTGAAGTATGAAGGCTACATTCACCTGGAAGAAGAACGCATCCGTCAATACCGTAAGTTGGAAGAACACCTGATTCCAGAGGCTTTGGCTTATGACCAAGTGAAAGGTTTGAGAATCGAAGCCCGCCAGCAGCTGGCCCGGCTGCGGCCGGAATCGATTGGCCAGGCCATGCGCCTGCCTGGTGTCACACCGGCAGACGTTTCGGTCCTGCTGATCACCTTGCAAGCTCTGCAAGCAAACCAGGGGGGGACCGCCCATGGCTGAACCGGCCTCTCTTGACGGCTGGCTGGATATCATTGCCGACCGTCTGGCACTTGACTGGCCGCCAGGCAGCAAGGAGCAGCTCCTGTGCTTTCTCAACTCTGTCAAAAAAGCCAACACGTCTTTTAATTTGACGCGCATCACCGGAGATGAAGACATGGCCGTCCGGCATGTGCTGGACTCTTTGACCCTGCTGCCTTATCTGGACAAGCAGGCCGGCCTGCTTGATTCGTCCCGCAGGCCACAGCTGATTGATGTGGGAAGCGGAGCCGGTTTCCCCGGCGTTCCCTTGAAACTTTTAAGGTCTGGCTGGTCGGTCGTTCTCATGGATGCGCTGGCCAAGCGGGTGGGTTTTTTGAAGGACGTCGTTGACACGATGGGCCTGGAAGCGGTTGAGCCCTGGCACGGCCGTGCTGAAGATGCCGGCCGGGATCCGGACAAACGCGAACGGTTTGATGCAGCAGTGGCACGGGCTGTGGCACCGCTGGCGGTCCTGGCTGAATACTGCCTGCCGCTGGTGCGCGTCGGCGGGGTCTTCCTTGCCATGAAAGCCTCTCTTGACGATGAATGGCCGGCCGCAAAAAGGGCAATCACGTTGCTGGGCGGACACATGGAACAACTGGATGTGTTTGTTTTGCCAGGCACAGAAATCCACCGATCTGTTTGCGTGATCCGCAAGAAAAAGCCAACACCACAAGCTTATCCCAGAAGGCCGGGACTACCTGCCAAGCGGCCTCTTTAGTGTCTGAAAACGGGTCCATATGGTATAATAGATTGGATAGACAGATGAGATCATGCAGGAGGAATGACGCCCATGGCAGATCAGCAAGAGACTGGTTCTAGAAGATCAAAAAATGACCCGCAAGAGCTGCAAAGACAAAAGGAAGCAGCTGTTGATGCAGCTTTCCAAAACCCGCACCACACCATCATTCCTGTGGCGCTGGAAGAGGAAATGAAAAAATCATTCATCGATTATGCCATGAGCGTGATTTCAGACCGGGCCTTACCGGATGTGCGCGACGGGCTTAAGCCGGTACACCGCCGGATTTTGTATTCCATGTTCACCCAGGGTTTCACCCCTGACAAACCCTATCGTAAATGTGCGACGACGGTCGGTGACGTGCTGGGTCGTTTCCACCCACATGGGGACGCGGCCGTCTACGATTCCATGGTTCGTATGGCCCAGGATTTTTCCATGCGCCACATGCTGGTGGATGGACACGGCAACTTCGGATCCAGAGACGGTGACGCGCCTGCAGCCTACCGTTACACCGAGGCCAGAATGGCCAAGATCGCTCTCGAAATGATGGGGGATATCAACAAGAACACGGTTGATTTCAAACCCAATTTTGACGAGCATGAAATGGAACCGGTCGTTTTGCCGGCCCGCTTTCCCAACCTGCTGGTCAATGGCTCAACGGGCATTGCCGTTGGCATGGCAACCAACATTCCGCCCCACAACCTGGCCGAGGTGATCGATGGGGTGATCATGCTGATCCATAACCCACAGGCAACAGTTGAAGATTTGATGACGGTGATCCAGGGGCCGGATTTTCCCACTGAGGGCTTTATTCTGGGCACGTCAGGCATCCGGGAAGCCTATCGGACCGGCAGGGGCCGCATCGTCATCCGGGCCCATGTTGAAATAGAGACCTTAAAAAACAACCGCCAGCGTATTTTGGTTCACGACTTGCCTTACATGGTCAACAAAGCTCGCTTGATTGAGCGGATTGCTGACTTGGCTAAAAACAAAAAGATTGATGGCATTTCTGATCTGCGAGATGAATCTGACCGTAACGACCCGGTACGTGTTGTCATTGAGCTCAGGCGTGATGCCAATGCCAACGTGGTTCTAAACCAGCTTTACAAGCACACCCAGTTGCAGGATGCCTTTAACGCCAACATGCTGGCTCTGGTGCCGGATGAGTACGGCCGTTATGAACCCCAGATGGTCACCTTGTTGGATGCTCTCGTACATTACTTGAGTCACCAAAAAGAAGTGGTTGCCAGAAGAACCCGCTTCGATCTGGAAAAAGCCCAGGCGCGCCGGCACATTGTTGACGGCTTGCGCACCGCCATTGATCATATTGACGAGGTCATCACCATCATCCGTTCATCACGGACTGAAGAAATGGCTAAAAAACGGTTGATGGAGCGCTTTGCCTTCAGCGATCGCCAGGCCCAACACATTGTCGACATGCGCCTGGGTCGCTTGACCGGCCTGGAACGGGAAAAACTGGAAAAGGAATACGAGGACTTGTGCGAAAAGATTGACAGCTACCAGCGCATTTTGGCTGAAGAGCCTTTGCTTATGGGCGTTGTCGAAGAAGAGCTGCTGCAGATCAAGGCGCGTTATGGTGAGCCGCGACGCACGGCCATCGAAATGGGTGAGGATGAGATTGACGACGAGTCGCTGATCCAGGTGGAAGACATTGTGGTGACCATGACCCATTTTGGCTACATCAAACGTATGCCAGTGGACACCTGTAACATCCAGCACCGCGGAGGCCGGGGTGTCAGCGGTATCAAGACCCGTGAAGAGGATTTTGCTGAGACACTTTTAATCACATCGACCCACGACGTACTCTTATTTTTCACCAACCGAGGCCGCGTATTCAAGTTGAAAGGCTACCAGATCCCCCAGGCTGGCCGTCAGGCGCGAGGCACAGCCATCGTTAATCTGCTCCAGTTGGATGGCGATGAAAAAGTCAAAACCGTGATTCCGATCTCTTCTTTTGACGACCCGGGCCACCTGATCATGGCAACCCGGTATGGTTTGGTGAAAAAGACCTTGCTCTCCGACTTCACGCACATTTACAAAAGCGGCCTGATCGCCATCAACCTGCGTGAAGACGACAAGCTGGTCCACGTCCAATTCATCGAAGAGGCCTGTGACGTCATCCTGGTCACCCGGCAGGGGCTGTCGATCCGCTTTGACGAAGAGGAGGTCCGAGCCACCGGTCGAAACACCCAGGGTGTGATCGGCATCGGGCTTGACCCGGAAGATGAGGTCATCGGGATGGTTTTGACTCGCTCGGATCGGTCTTTGCTGGTTGTGTCAGAGCGCGGCTTTGGCAAACGGACAGACCTGGACGACTACCGGCCCCAAAAAAGAGGAGGCAAGGGCCTGATCACTTACCGGCCATCTGAAAAAACGGGCCTCTTAGCGGGCATTGCGCTGGTGGCGGAAGAACACGAGGTCATTTTGATCAACGACTCCGGTATCATGATCCGGATTGCGGCGGCAGAAATCCCTATTTTAGGCCGCATCACACAAGGGGTCACCCTCATGCGGACAGGGGAAGACCGAGTGGTTGACATGGCCGTGGTCGAAGCGGTGGATTGTGAAGATGAGGACACAGACGACGACTTGTGAGACCAGACAAAACGCCCGGAAGCGTTGAGGTGACTGGCTGTCTGGGTTTTTGAAAAGGGTTAAAAAGAGACCGATTCAGGTGTTGACAAAGGCAGATATCGGTGATAAGATAGCAAAGCGCCTCGGACGGAAAACGGGGTCGGACCTTGAAAAT
>CAYXIM010000004.1:16918-41461 GCA_964465385.1 uncultured Oscillospiraceae bacterium | reverse complement strand
TCCAATCGTCTGGTTGATCCAAATCGTTGCTGCGTTACCGTATCGGCTAGGCACCGATAGGGTGAACACATTGAACCTTGCTGACTTGCAACTTCAATGTTGCCAGGCATATCATTTCATACGCCAAAGGGCGTGACAGAATCTTGATCCAACCCCCATCTTTCATACAAATCACGTCCAGTTGCGGGACTTAGCGGTCTCTTTTCTTGCTTTGTCCAGAGGACTTTAAGCCCACACGTTCATCTTTTCTCACAGATATCCAGAATAATGCATCTTCTTTTCTGAACTGGTTCTTTGAATTGGCATATACATGTGTAAACATGGTCACACAAGACAATCAGATCAAGCCTAACCACAGGGGTTTTGTACTGTTAAATCAATCGCTGGTCGCCATATGTTAAAAGCATGCAACATGGGAAAAGCAGAACGCATTGCATTGACGCGATAACAGCAAGACGCGTCACCACTTGAGCAGATTTACAAGCTGGACTAAGGTTGTCTCGAAGGAGAACAAAATGGCAGATACCACTTTAAAAACGCTGGCAGCCATTAACGCTCCCTGAAGTTTTGAATAATTTCGAAGGTCAGCGCTGTCTGTCTATAGTTAAAAACGCTCGCCCTTTTTTATATCATATGCGCCTGAAATTGCCTTACAGGCCTTTCAAGACGGTAGCAGAGATGGCAACAACGCAGAAGGTATCGTGAACGAAATTGAGAAATGATAAAAAATAGATTATGATGAAGCCGGATTATGAAAAGAAAGACCGCCGGAGAACAATAGCGTACCGAGGGAAGGAAATCTTCTGCGGTCTCCCCCATACGCCTCCGGATCTTAACCCGACCGAGCCGTTCTGGCGCTGGCTTAAGCGTCGGCCCCATCCGTTTTTTGGAGAGTGCATTTCGTTCGGATGCGCCCTTTTTCATTGTATTCAAAGGCGTTGACGATATATCAAAACAGCCGCATCCATAGATATAAACCGGGAGGAGATACTTGCCTTATGAAAAGAAAAATCATCGGCGTCGTGCTTTTGATCATTGGTGTTCTCACTGGCATATTGGGCGTTTTCATGCTCATCGGAAACAACGAAAGCGCCAGCTTAATAAAAGAAGCTATCTATGTCGGTGGGTCCGCTTTGCAAGCTGAAAATGATGGAAAGCTTATCATTGTTACCGGAGAATTATCTTTGCTGGAGCCAGCTTACGATTCGGAGCTGGGAATCACGTTTGATTCACCGAAAGCTACCAGGCACGCGCAAAATATAAAGTGGATGAAGAACCTGGTGGAATCCAATAGATATGAAGAAGATATGTTTGGTTGGGAATGGGTTCAAATGCTATCTGAAAACAATACATATTACGGCAAAGCGGCGGTAAATGAATTCAAACTATCCGATGATATGCTTGAGCATTTTCCGGTAGCTGATATATGCAGGGATTACGAGGAATCGGATTTAGCCGGGGCCGGATTGATTTTGATAGAGGATATCAATTACACGCAAATCTATTTTTTAGAAGACGCTGTATGGAGAGGCCCGGAAAATATGGGGTATTACCACACGACTTCGTATAATCCTAAAAAGTATGATGATGTAATCAGGTATTATTATCATGTGTACCTGCCGGAAAACCATGATGGAATAACGGTTATAGGGGTCCAGAACGGTGATACGCTGGATTTACACAAAAATTTATTGCAGCATTCGTTCATGGATGGCAAATTAACGCGGGACGACGTGATGAAACAATTTAATAGAACGAACATGGCGGGGTTGATCGTCTTTGTGATCATTTCACTCGGCTGCCTTATACTGGGTGGGGTATTCGTAAGCCGGCGGGGTGGATAAAATCGCAATCAATACAGCATGTTCCACCAACCTCAGAAAGATGGGCATAGAAAAACGCTGTAGTCATTGGCCTAACAGTGATAAGGCACAAAATCACTTGTCAGCTGTTAGCTGACAAGTTCAAGTGCATACGAAAAGTCCATCTGACATCCCAACAGGAGGTTTGGATGGGCTTTTGCAAATTATATCAAATAGCGGAGGTTTGGCTATCTTCAATCTATTCGCTTGCGGGTTTAACGATGATCCAGTAGCAAAGCGCCAGTCAAGCGGTTCATGCTGACTTCATACGGGAGAATCCGAATCACCCTCCCCCTACGCCGGATTTCTCCATTCAATCGCCCAATGCCGTTTGTCATCCTTACGCTCCTGCAGCATTGATAAGACAGGCTCAGCATAGCCGTGATGTCGTGAAAGGCTCCATCCAAGCTGCTCGCACTGTCAGCCGGCGAGAAGATCCGGCGCTCTTTTCGTAGAAGGAAATGGTCGCAAAAACCCCTGATATTCTATTTTTTTCGCCTGCGCCCGATCAGCCAGCCACTCAGGCCAGCCAAAAGAAGCAAGACGGCGCCAGCCCCCATGTAATAAGCCAGGGCTGATTTGCCTGGCATCTGCTGCCAGTCAACAGAAGCTAAAACCCGTGCCACTGGCAGTTGCTTGTCTGTTATAGCCAGAATGGCCAGTGTGTCATGCCGGTAGCTGACGTCACCAGCCGGACCAACAGTCAGCCCGGCTGCGACCAGGGATAAGTCATCTGCTTTTGGATCATACTGATAAACATAAACAGATGTGCCAGGCGCCAGGCCTGTTTTTACTCTAAAGGTCGCTGGTCCTGGTAACGTGTGCTGGTCAAAAAACCCGAAACTGAAAAACGCATCTGTGCCAGCTGTTTCCTTGATTGTTGCGGTCACTTCTGGCTCTATCGCATAGCCCAGATCGATCAGGCTGGTTTCTTCTACCTGGCTCAGGTCAGAACCGCTAAATGAAACCTCCAGATCTTCCTGAATAACATCAAGCTCAGCTGAAGGGTTATCCTCCAGAGCGGACAGGATCTCACCAGGGATCGTTGTGCCGGTGCTGTCGTCAAGTTCCACCTTGGTCTTGCCGCCTTTCTTGTTGTTGATCGCGTCGAGGATGTCCTGATAGGGCAGCATATGCGTGATCTCTTTTGTCAAACCCGGCCGGAAAGGCAGGTAACCCGGAAGCAACCTGGGTGGCAGGTTGGCTGGATCGATAACGGCTTGCTCGTATTCGTCTTGTTTCGCCTCAAAATAGGCACCGATATCCAGCCCTTCTTCCTGGCTTGAGCCCGATTGGCCATACTGGTAATCCTCACTGAGTGGAACGGCATCCTTTAATATTTCTCCTGTCCAACCTTCCCAGCGATTGATTTTGCCGCTTACTACATAATTATACTGCTCCAAAAATCCGGTGCAGGCATACCAGCGCACATATTCAGCACCATTTTTACTCTCCCGGTCGCTGGTGTAGGCTTCTGCAGGGTTGTCATAACGCAAGGTCAACACATTAGGTGGGCCATGCTCTTGTAAACTGGCTGCCAGTTGCTCAAGCAGGTCTGCCTCTAATGACGGTTCTTTTTCCAGTGACAGGTAGGCATAGTCAGTCGGCTTTGAACCAGATGTTTGGAAAGCCAAGCCCTTGACATTGACCCCAATTTCCCTGCTGTCTTCACCATGCTGGTTTGTGGCCCGGACGGTGAAATAATGGTTTCCAATACTCATGTATTTATCCAAGGTCAACAGGCCTGTTTCCGGGTCGATATAGATGCCTTCCGGGAAGGGCTTTCTGCCGCTTTGTTCCAAAGACCAGCTGATCGGCTGGCTGCCTTCAGCAAACAGTTGAATCACCACATCTTCAATTCCCCGCAAAAAAGAAGTGTTGATCTGGCCGGTGTTGCCCGGATCCAAAGGATCCTGAATCAGCGGCGGCTGCGGCGGTTCAGTCACCTGCAACACACAGTCCCGCCTGTCCTGACCGGCCGCATTGGTCACTTGGATGACAAAGCCATAGGTGCCTTTGCCGGACTCGCTGCTCAAAGTCAACACACCGCTGTCTTTATCTACCTGACAGCCGGCCGGGAAAGGCAAGCTGGCATGCTTTACCAACGACCAAGTCAGGGGTGGGCTGCCTGCAGCCTTCAGCTGAATTTTTTGTGCAGGCTGCCCTTTTTCTTCAGTAAATTGGTACTGATGGGCAGCAGCTTCAAGGACCGGGGCCTGCAGTGGCTCGGGTGTTGGTGTGGGTTGAGGCGTCGGTTCAGGATCTGGCGCCAGGACCTGCAACGTGAAGGGTTGCTCGGCTGGTGGCGAAGGGTCATTGCCTTGATAAGGTCCCTTGATCTTGGATGTATCCAGGACCACGCCGTCCGGCCCGGTCAGCAGGTATTCATCCCTGTTTTCGGCCGCCACAACAGTGAAGGTGTATATACCAGCTGTCATGTCCTGGTCAATGCTGATAAAGCCGCTGTCTTTGTCGATACTGATACCCGCCTGCGCACCAGACAGGCTGAAAGCAAAGGGGGCAAAGCCTTCCGCTTGAACCTGAAACACATCTGAACCAGGCTGACCCATATACTGGTCCAGGCTGGTGATGCGAACCGGGTTGGGATGCGCCTGCCAGACATATTCGACTGTAACCCGCTGGATAAACAGGGCGGTGTTGGTGGGGTTACCCGCATCATCCAGCAGATAGGTCAGGTTTTTGGGTTTTTGGCTGGGGTCAAGGATCGGCGATGTCTCCTTCCAGGCTTTTTCCAGCATATCCTCAGTAAAGAAGACACGGGGGTCTGTCTTGCTGATACCTCGCGTGGAGAAAGGCAGGGCCTTGTAACAAAACTCTTCCGCTGCCAGCTGCCTGCTGCCATACAGGTTATCAATGAAGATGTACTCGTCATAAGCCATCTGGTCAACCAACCTGCCATCCGGCGCCGTGTAACGCTGGTAAGAGTCGGGCACCTCCTGGATAAAACGGGAAAAATGCAGGTCAATCTCCGCATCTATTTCCACGCTGCTGCTAAGGATGTTCTTGTCGTAATCCAAGGTGATATCAAGCACAGGATAGAAGGTGTCATAGCGATATCCCCCCGTTTTATATTCATTATCGGGCCGGATTTTAAAGACATGGTCTTCATCCACCACGCCAGGATATTTATAGAAGACGGGGTCCTCCATCAGCTGATCGTGCTCATCATAGACCGGTTGACGGGAGTCAAAACGGCCTTTTTCATCTGTTCTGGCATACCTGTATCCACGCGGTATCCCCATGCCCCAGTTAAGGGTGCCGTCCTGTTTCTTTGTGTAGGAGCTGGATCGCAGGGTAACCAGTTCGTTGGCGTAGTAAAAATACTCATAGCGGTTTTTGGCATCTGCCGCAGCATCATGGTTGATCAAACAGATTGGCTCGACCCGGCCAACCGCGTAGTTGTTATAAAAATCAGCTCGTTCAATGGTGATGTTGGAAAAGGGCAAGGTCACCTCGACAGCATCGGTAAAGATTGATTTTCCGTCCATCTGAAACTCCAGCACAACCTTATCGCTGCTATCTATGATCATTTTTTCCTGTTGAAAAAAGATCCCATCCTGGTTGGTCATGGCAAAACCTGACGCAGGGTAGCGCCGAATGGCTTTGTCTTGTAAGCTGGTCGGATCATCCGGCTTATAAGCGACTGTCTTGGGTATAACCAGAATGCGATAAGGCGCATCCCGTGCGGGAACGAGCTCGGTTGCCTTGCCATCATCACGCAATTCTTCTTTCTCCAGGATGCCGCTGACCCGGGCGGGATAAGTAAAAGCTTCCCAAAATGTGGCCGCATGCCCCGCCATGTTGCGCTTTTTATATTCCCAGATGGTTGGGTAATACTCAACCAGATCGAAATGCATCCCGATCACGTCTAGATAAAGATGTAGAATCCCATAAAAACGCACACTCAAGTTTAAATTATCCGCTTTTATCTCGACCCCGGCGCCCAGCAGCAAGCCCGCACCCACCAGGCTGAAACCGAACAAATCCAGTCGGGCCAGTGGGCCAGCTTTGATGTAACCATTGACCCGGCCGGTGAACTGCACATCCCCTTCTGTCTCGATGTTGTAGTCAAAAATAGGCTTGACCGAAACAGGAATATAGGCACCGGTCTTGCCCTTGGCGCCAACCAAGACGGATGCGTGCTCACGCACAACAATTTCCAACCTGAGTTTACCGTCCAAACCAATAATCAGGAAAAGCCCGCCGGTGACATGCCCGATATCTTTGATGCCGGCATTGATACCAAACAGGTTGATCATGATTTCTTCATCAATTGTGGCAGACAGTTCCGTGATCAGATAGCATTCCTGCCTGACCAGGATGGTGAAATAATAGCCTCTACAACAGGTGTATTGCAGGTTAACCTTGAGGCTCTCCACGCCCAGACCGCCGCTTAGCTTAACCTCAACTTGCTTGCCGCCGCTGGTTACACCACCAAGGACCTTGTCTTTAAATTGCAAATCCACCAGTTTTTCACCGAAAATATATTTATAGCCATCAGATTCATCCAGTCCCACTGTTTGAACCTGGCTGCCTGGCAAGACAACACTTTCTTCCACGCCTGGGGCAAAACCTGTGATGTTAGCCCGGGTCAGTTCAATGGTTTCGCCATCCTCACCACCAATGGAAACATCCTTGAAAATGCTGCTTAGCTGGGTGGACGTGATGCTGTAGGTGTTCTCCAGCGCGGCACCTATGTCCTGCAACTGGCTGTCTGTCTGGAACATGCCGCTGTTTTTGCTGCCGCCAGCAACCTGAAAGGCCGTCTGGGTTTTTCTGTCAATCACCACGGTGCCGTCTTCAATGGTCCGGCCTTGTAAAGCAGCCGCCTGGTCCAAAACGGGTCGAGACAGGCGGGCCCCGTCCTTAACCAGTTCGGCTGGCTTTTTTTTCTGGATGCTGCTGCGGGCCAGCAGCTGGCCTTCACTGGCAATGTTTTCAACCACCTCATCACTGCCGGTGATATCAAGCACCTTGTCGGTCAGCTCGTACGTGACCTGTGAAAATTGGGCGGGCTCATCCTGGGAGACCGCTTGGAGCCAGGCCGGGCTGGGCGGCTCAAAATCGAATGATACATCAGAAAAAGGTGCTGAGGCCAACAGGTCTTCGACATCCAGTTCAGGAAAACCAAAGCCACCATCGCTAGCCGTTAGAGAGGCAGCCGTTTGAACGGGCGGCAGCAAAGCCAAGGGGAACTGCAAAACGAGCCAAATAAGGGTTAAGCTCAAAGACAACCATCTTTTCATATGCCACCTCATATTTCTGTGTGGATGCGTGACGCAAGGACCGGACAACGACAGGCTTCACGTTTTAGGTCATGGTGCTGCAGAGAACAGGGGCTGTGTGATCGGGTTGAAATCAAAAGACAGGCGTTCAGAGCTGCACCAAACGATCAAAACACGTTTTCATTTCCTGTTTAACCCGTTCACACTCTCACCTCTTCATCTTTGACGGGCTCACGAAAAGCGAAAAAACGCACAATCAGTTGGCTCTTGCTGTGAACGTTTAATTTTCGGTAAATCTGTTTGATAAAATAATTGGCACCCCAAATGCTGATGGCGGCCTCTGACGCGATCTCTTTGGCCTTCATGCCCTTGAGTAGCATGTGAAAAACGTCTTTTTCACGGGGCGTCAAGGTCATGACAGCATCTGCTGCTGAGAGGTGTTCTCCTGTTTGTTTCATGACAACAGCTCCTCCCTCGCCTCCAGTTTAGGAAAGAATGGTCTGAAAAAACAGCTACTAATTCTAGTAGGTTTGATCAGACAGGGCCTTTTAGACGCATGGCATGGTCGTTATGCTTTATTTGAAGGGTGGTAGGATTTAAAATTGGCAAACAATTCCGAACGGTTGTTGATCGCCAGTTTTTTATAGAGATTTTTGATGTGAAAGTTGGCTGTGTGGACACTGATGTCCAGTTCAACCGCGATTTGCTTGGCGTCCTTGCCCTGCAAGAGCAGTGATGTGACCTCTTTTTCACGGGGGGTGAGCTTGTGGTTTGCCAACTTCTCCGGTGTGCCTTCTCGTCGCGAGACCTCCGTCATGTCGACACAGTGAAAATCGTCTGACCATTCTGTGTAGAAAAGGTGTTTAGAATAAGCGGGAGGCAACAGGATAAACACGATGAAGACAGCTCCCGAGGTCAGTGTGGCCACAAGCGGCAGCAGATCAGGGGTGTGGGCGGCGATGGCTCCTGGAATGACATAGGAGAGCATGCTCACCGGCAGAATGATGACCAGGCACAGTTTGAAAAGACGAAAATTGCCGTGTTTTTTAAACACGCAGCCCAAGAGATAATAGGCCGCAAGATACCCCATTTGTTCAAAGCCATGGCTGTAGCGGGCAAGGCTGCGCAAGGTGGTGCCTTCCGGCATAAAAGACAGGCCGTAGGTGCAAATCATGGCAATAAAAAACAAGTTGCACATGGTCCAGATGCTGCGCGCCATCATCAACTGTAAAGCGATCGCAAGGAGAATAACGAATATACCCACAGCCCCATTTGCAACCATCGCAGCCGGCGATGAGGCCCCTGGTAAATAGGTGTAAAAGATTTCCACAAAATAGTGGGCGATAAAAAAATACAGCGTCAGCTTCAGGGTTGGGTTCAGGCTTGCGTTCGGCCGATCTGGCACAGCTGAAAAATCATCTGGCTGGTAAAGGCTAAGACAAACGCAGGCGCCAAGGACAAGCACCACCAAATATGTTTTGGCAAAAACGCCCGTTAAAAAAGCCAAGCCAGAACCCAGCTGATTGAGTGCGAAAAAGAATGAGATGGCAGCAGCGCCTAACAGGCGTTCCGTGTTGTTAAGGATAAACGTATACGCAAACGCTGCGCAGGCGGCACACCCGCCCAGGCCAAACATGAAGACAAGGGCCATCAGCAAGCTTGACAGGCTTTGAGGCATGAAAAGCCAGGCGATAAAGGTGGTGGCCGTGACCAGGGCGGACACCTTTGAAACCAGTGCCATGTTCTTTGTGCTTGTGAACGCAAACAAAACCCCGGCGCCCACGCAATAAGCGCTTCCCATCAGCGTCATGGCATCCAGGCTGAACAGCTGCGGGGAGTCATTGAACCAAATGCCCTGCATGTTTGCGAAAACAGGCGCCAGAGGAAAGATCAACATGTATTTCAAGTGCCTGGCCCGCACGTTTCGAATATTGATGTTACTTTTGGCACGAAGCCGCGCAAAAAAAGGTGCCAGAAAACTTTCTCTCTTACCCTGTTTCATTGTTGCCACGTCGTCGCCTCCTTGTCCGACAGACAGGTTGGGCGACAACCACTGCCCTGGACACCTGAATGATCCTGCTGCCAGGATAGACTTGATGGCTTCTTTTTTCGCAACCTGCCGGTCGGACAACATCTTTCAAAATCAAGCATATGGTTGAATGTTTACAAACACCCGTTAAGCGCCGTTTCTACCGTGATAAAAACCATCCGGGTAGTCAAGTCTCAACATGCCGTTGTTTCTTTTACGCTGATGTGTTCCATGCTGATTTCCGCACAGACGAGTGGGTCGCTTTTATTATATTTCTTTTATCCGAAACATTCAATTGACTGTCAAACCCGTGTGTCGGCTTTTTGCTGCAGAGATGGGCTTCGCCGCCTGGTTTTAGATTCAGACAACTGGCAGATCAAAGCCTTGATGCCCCCAGCCCGGGGGTTTTTTCTTCCTTTTACCGCAAGGGAAAACCCCTGTAACGCAGTGTTATCAGGGGTTTTTCGTGGCGCGCCCGACAGAAATCGAATCCATAACCTTCTGATCCGTAGTCAGACGCTCTATCCAATTGAGCTACGGGCGCATGTGCATGAATTATGTTAGTCGAAAGACGCGGTCCTGTCAACCGCCTTTTTTCGGATCCTTCGGCCTGTCCAAAAAGCGCGTCACACGGTTATCAGGTCAACACCGGTCAGGTGGCCATAACGGATCAGCTCTTCCATCCAGTTGCCATACACGAACGCGTAATGCTGGCCGTTGTAGCAAGAGACCAGCCGGTCCATGGAGCCGGACACCTCCAGGTCCACGCTGGGCATGATGCCCTGGCGCAGGGCGCTGGTCGGCAGCGCTTGCCCGGTAAAGGCCAGTAACCTGAACGAGCCGATGTCCTCGATGAAGCGGATGACAGTCATCTCCCCAGGCCTGGCCACAAAGCTGTTTTGAATCCCTTGAAAACCCGGATGTTCCATGAAAGGGCAGACCAGCCGATCCTCACGGTCTGCAAAGGTATAGGGCATGAACCCGCAAGCCGATAAGGTCAGTACCTGCCCCTGGTGGTTGATGCTGTCCCCATAACCTGCCACCTGCCCGGAAAGCAGGTGCAACAAGAGCATGGAAACGGTGCAGAGCATGTCTCCTTCGCAAGAGCTGACCAAACCCTGGTCAGCCAGCGCGGAAACAGGCACACAGGCAACGGCACCGTATTCTTTGGAAAATTCCGGCTGACATTTGACATTGATCGCCTGCACCGCCAGCTCTTTGGTCAGTTCTTGCAGCGCGGCAGCCAGGCGAGCAGCCCGCGCGATGTCCTGGTCTGTCACGGCTTCGGCAAAGGACGTTGTTTCATGAAGCCAGCCCACTTGCTCGTTCACCGCAGCATCACTGAGTTGCTCGGCGCGCCTGATCACCGAATAGGTATCCAGGTGGACCACCTCCGGGCCCAGGTGCCTGCGCAACATCAGGTGATCGAACGTGCCTGGATAGATGCCCATGGCGCTGTAGCCCACAAGCGCAACCCGGCTGCGCTTCATGCGTTTAATCGCAGCCGCCGTGCGGCAAAAGGAACGTGCCTGCTGCAAGGTCTGCTCATCATCCGGCGAACCCAGCAAGCGGTTGGCCCGTTGCCCCAGGCGCTCAAGGACACCTTGAAACATGGCAAAGGACACATAGGAACCCGTGCTTTGCTTGATGCCATCAACCAGGACCATGGGCGTCCCCCACAAAAGCAGGGGCAGGTGGCCCAGCTCCTGGACAAGCGTCATGGGAACCGGGCATTCCATCCAGGAAGCCAAGAACAAAATGACCCCGTCAACATCCTGGCCTAAAAAAGAAAGGCTGGCCTCAACAGCACCATCCTGGCTGGTTAAGGGAGCAGACACCACAAGCTCCACACCTGCTTTTTGCAGCCCGCTCACGGCCTGACCAACCAGATGCCGGGCAAGCGGGTTGTCATAATCCGTATGGGTCAAAAGAGCAAACCCGATCTTCACGTTGACCGCACCTCCTTCTACTGGCTTATACCAGCAGTGTAACACGTTTGCGGCTGTCCGATCGCCCTGAAAGCAGCCAGGGTCAGGGTTTTTGTAAGCCACGCGATACCGGCTCTTTGCATTGCTGACCGGCCTGTCCTATAATGGGATGTTGTCAGAGCAGAAAGGAAGGCAAAGATATGAAACACACGGTAGACTTGCACATCCACTCTGTTGCCAGCGGACACGCCTACAGCACCATTGAGGAAAACGCCAGGCAGGCCGCTGCTGTTGGACTTGAGATGATCGCCATCACCGACCATGGACCCGCTATTCCAGGCGGGCCGTCCTGGATTCATTTTGCAGCCTTGAATATGCTGCCTCGCCGCCTGCACGGCATCGAGCTGCTCCGGGGTATTGAAGCCAACATTTTGGACTACCAGGGCAACCTGGATATTGAAAGCAGCTGGATTCGCGGCCTGGATGTCATCATCGCCAGCTACCATGACCTGGTCATGAAGCCGTCCAACCGGACCGACCACACCGAAGGGCTGCTGGCGGTCATGGAACATGATTTTGTAGACATCATCGGCCACCCGGGCAACCCGGCTTTTGCCCTGGATGCCCAAGCGTTTGTGCGTGGCGCCCGGCAGACCAACACGCTTATTGAAATCAACAACAGCTCGTTTGAGGGGTCTCGCAAAGGCAGCTACGGCCCCTGTCTGGAAATTGCCCAGGAAGCAGCCCGGCAGCAGGTCGGCCTGGTGCTCAACAGCGACGCCCACGTCAGCGTGAATGTCGGTGACCTGGCCCTGGCTCAGGCACTGGTTCGTGAAGCCGGTGTCCCCCAAGAGCTGATTATCAACCGCTCCCCAGAAGCCTTTAAAGCCTATTTGTTCCAAAAAGGAAAAGCAGCTGATCTGAAAAACCCCTGATTAAGCACAACCGTCAAGCAGTGCCTGGAGTTGTCGCGCAAAACGCCTGCTTTCTTTTTCGGTCCGTTTACTGGGTCCTGACACGCGCTGGCCGGCCCGCCGTTGCTTGGCCGACAGGTGTCGTTCGTGGAGCAACCGATCGATGTTGAATGCGGTATACAGCCACCCATCAGGGTGGATGGCCCGTGCTTTTTTAGCCAGGGCCAAAGCCGCCAGGCCATAATCTTGTGTCACCACCAGGTCTTTTGCTTCAAGCTCAGCAACCAGGGCCAGGTCCACCGCATCCGGTCCGCCAGCCACCTGCCTGGCTGACCCATAAGCTGGCCAGATTTCATGGCTTTCGTCACTGTAAAAAACAAGGGTCAGGTCTCTTTTTTGAGCAGCCTCCTCCAGAAGGTGGCGCACCTGTGCCGGGCACGCATCTGCATCCACATGGATGGCTGGCGGCCTGCTGGTGCCGGCAGGCGAGGTCATGACAGCAAACACCCCTTTTTAACTTTCATGCTATAATTGTAGCGTACACATGCGCTGCAAGCCACACCGGCTGCCCTCTTGAAGGAGTCAAAAACAGATGACAGCCACAAACAAGCCCTTGGATTTTTCTTCTTTTCAAACGCTTTATAACATTCGAGACCTGGGTGGCTTTCCCACCCGGGGAGGCCAGACAACCGTCCATGGACGGTTTTTGCGTTCTGATGCGCCGGTGCGGTTGAACAGCGATGAGGTGGCGCACTTGCGCGATTTACCCGTCAAACAGATTATCGACCTTCGGAGCCCCAGTGAAATTGACCAGACCCCTTACCCGTTGGCTGACTTGCCCGACCTTGCCTACAGCAACATTGCCCTCTTGGGCCGCAACCTGGACAGCCACATGAACCAGCTGGAACGCCTCTTTTACAGCGAGCAACTGAGAAGGCCCGAGCTGGTCGACCTTTACCTGTACATGATCGACTATGAGCAAGAAAAAATCGGGCGTGTCATGCACACGTTGGCCATGACACACTGCGGCGCCCGGCTGTTTCACTGCTCACACGGCAAAGACCGGACCGGCCTGATCTCGGCCCTGCTCTTGCTGCTGGCCGATGTCCCCCGAGCGCACATCGTATCTGATTATGCCATCAGTGAAAAACGCTTGCAGCCCTGGTTTGATCTGAATGCGGACCGTATCCCGGAAAGCCACCAGCGTTTTTTGATGACACCGGCTCACTACATGGAGAAAACGCTGGATCACCTGGTTCACAAGCACGGAACGGTCAGCCGTTACCTTGAGGCCTGCCAGGTGACCGCTGCTGTGCAGGATCAGCTCAAAGCCTTGCTGCTGGACCCGGACTGCCCCTACGCGTAAGCCAGGATAATCTGTTTCACCCGGTCCCCGTCAACCACAAAGCGAATTTGAACCCGCCCCTGATCGGACTGCCCCGAGATGGTGTAACCGGCTTCCCGCGCGAAGGGATACAAGGTCAAGAGCCGCTCCACTGACACGTTGGGATGCAGGCCTGAACCGATGCTGCAGGCGGTCTCGATAAGCTCGATTTCCGTCACCCGCCCACTCCAGCGGCTGTGCCTGAAGCAGGTCCCTTCTGCCTTGAGGCGAAGCGGGCCGTAGGTCAGCTCCATCTTCTGGATCCCCGACGCCAGGGTCTGGCAGACCCGGTCGTCATGGAGCAGCGGCGTCCCGATGATGCTTTCCAGGTCTCCTGATCGCACCTGGTCGTTCGCCTCGTCTTCCTGGCCAAAGACAAAAAGCTGTTTGCTGTCGTACAAGACGATCAGGTCTTCGCTGTGAACTGTTTCAGGCAACACATCAATCACCTGGTAACGGTCCGGGCCAGCCTGGACCATGGTCATGGTGCGGCTGACAGACTGGCTGCCATCCGGGTTGGTGATACCAAAGGCTTCAAAGCCGATGCTGTCTATGCGCGCATGGGTCAGCAAGAACTCGTCCGTCTGTGAATTGATGTTGTCCCGGTAAAAGGCGATGAGCCGGGCCGCACGGATGGCCAAAATATCTGGTGAATAGGCTTGCTCACCCAGCAAAAAGGTCAAGGCTTCCTGATCCGCCCGGTTAAGGGCATCAAAATACAAAAGTGAAAACTGGTGTAAGTCAATGATCTGTTGAATCCAGGCACCGGACAAGGTCGCTGCCTGGCCCTCCTGCTGATGCACGTAAAGCGCAAACCGTTTTTCAGACTGACCGACCCCCCGGTAATGGATCCAAAAACCAACCAGGCTTTCAATCAGGTCTGCCTGATCCGGCAGCTGCTGGCGGATGCTTTCCTGAACCTCTTCTAATTCATGGCCTGTCATCAGGGAGAAAGACACGATGGACCCGGGGATCCCTTTTCGCAGCAAGGTCAGGTATTGCTGGAACTGATCCAGCGTCAGCTGGTCTTTTTGTGCTTCAGGGATGCTCTCATAGGTTTTGGTCACATCGCTGCTGTTACGCAGGGTGTCCGCAATTTTTTGAACCAGCTGGTGGGCAGACAGCTGCCGGGCTCCCGGCTGGCGCTGAATCAGCTGCTGGAGCTGCTCCAGCAGGGGGGAGAAAAAGGCTTCGGACGCGCTGCAAGCGGACAGCGGAACCAGCAGCACAAGCACCAGAAGTGTGCACAGCAGGCGCAGCAGACCGTTTCGCATGACATCACCCTCCGTTTGCCTGCAGGCGCTGCGAACGGAAGCGCCTGATTTTCTGTCGCGCCCGGCTCAGCGCATTGTCCACCGTTTTGGGCGACACACCCAAGGTGTCAGCGATTTGCTGATAGGTCAGATCTTGCAAAAACAACAACAAGCTTTGCCGCTCCATCTGACTCAGATCAACCTGGATGAAAGAGGCCAGGTCCAAAATGCCTTCCTGGTCCAAGAGCACCTGCTCGGGGTTGACCCCGTGACGGTCAGCCACCACATCCAGGCCGGTCAGGCTGGCCGGGTCTGCATCTGCAAGCGGCCGGTCCAGAGACAGGGAGCGGTTGAGGATCTCGTGTTTGTTGCGCGATGCCCGGCGGACCGCATCGATGATCTGAGACAAAATGCAAACCGATGCAAAGGCCTGGAAGGGCACTTTTTTTTCGGGTTGGTAGGTTTGGATGGCCCGGTACAGGCCGATCATGCCTTCTTGAATGACATCGTCCCGGTCGGCTCCAGCCACAGCCATCAGGGACGCCTTCTGGCGGACCAGGTTTTTGTAGCGGGTCAGCAGCTGATCAACGGCCTGACGGTCGCCTTGTCCAGCCCGCTCCAGCAAAAGGGTTTCAGGGGTGGGATCAGTCATGGTTGCCGGCTTTCTCCTGCAAGGCACGCTGGCGGACTGCTTCGAACACCACCACAGCCGTTGCCACGGCGGCATTTAACGAATTGACCCGTCCTTTCATGGGGATGGAGACCAGAAAGTCACAATGCTTTTTGAGGGCCGGGCTGATGCCGCTTCCCTCGCTGCCAACCAGGATGGCCAGGGCACCGGTCCAGTCCGCATCTTGATAGTGTTGTGGTGCATCGGCGTCGGTTCCGGTGATCCAAAAGCCCTGTGCTTTGAGCTGGTCCAGGGTCTGGCTGATGTTGTTGACCCGGCAAACCGGCACATGCTCCATGGCGCCTGCTGAAGCCTTGGCCACAACGGCGCTCAAGCCAACCGAACGGCGCCTGGGAATAATCACGCCGTGGACACCGGCTGCATCCGCCACACGCAAGATGGCCCCCAGGTTGTAGCTGTCCTGGATCTCATCCAGGACCAGCAAAAAAGGCTGCTCCGCTTGAGCCTGGGCGGCTGCAAGCAGATCCGGCAAGGACACATAGTCATGTGCCGCCACCTGGGCAATGATGCCCTGGTGGGCCTGGGTCTGAGCCATCTGGTCTAAGACCTGCCGGTCCACCTCTAAAACAGGGGCCCCCGTTTGCTCCACCTGTCCGATCAGGCGGGCCAGAACGGGGTCTGGTTTTTGCTGGCGTTTTTGCACCCACAGCTTGTGGATGGTGCGGCCGGATCGCAAGGCCTCCTGGATGGCATTTCGCCCTTCCAGGCGGTCGTTTTCCTCCGGCGGCTGGCTGGGTTTTTTAAGCTGCGCCGTGGGTTTGGGTCGTGGCTGCCTCTTTTTGTCCCGTCCGGCAGGCCCTGTTTTTTTATGTGCCCGGTTCATCGGTATGCTCCTCCAAAATCACCGCCATCAGTTCATCAAGGCGCTGCTCCTCTTGTTTCAAACTCAGGTAGCCGATGACCGCCTCCAGACCGGTTGCCGACAGGTAATCGGCCAGCGAGGCGTGCTTGGACCGGCTGTTGGGCTGGCTGTTGCGCCCCCTGCGAAAAACCAGCCGCTCTTCCGGGGTTAAAAGGGGCATGACCCGGCGCACGGCTTGGGCCTGGGCTTGCGCCTTGACCAGCTCAACCGAATGACGGTGCAGCTGGCCCGAACGGCCCTGGCAGTGTTTACAGGCGTAAAGGCGGGCATAGAGCTCATAGACAGCGTCGCCAATATAGGCCAGGGTTGAAACGGGTACATCCGGCCCATGCTGGGTCAGGGTCGGTCCAATCATGAGGGCATCACCTTGGGCCCTTGCGGGGTGTCTTCAACCGTGTAGCCCTGCTCCTGAATTTTCTGGCGCAGGGCATCCGCCCGGGCGTAATCTTTTTGTGCTTTGGCTTGTGTGCGCTCGGCCACCCAGTCCAGCACCTGCTGGGGCAGGGCCTGTTTGTCCTGTGCCACATCGAGCCCCAGAACATCCAGCCAGCTTGTAAGCGCTTCTGACGCCTCTCGCAATGCGGGGGCGTCGATACCGGGAACAGCCGCTGCCGTGTTGACCGCCCGGACCAGGTCGAAAAGGACAGCTATGGCGTCGGCTGTGTTGAGGTCATCGTCCATGGCTTCTTTGAAGGCCACATGCCCTGCCGCCACGGCGTCTTGTAAGGTTTGTGATGCCTGCTGGCCAGCCGCTTCCGGGTCTGCCGGTGCATGCCGGGCGACGAAAGCCGCATGTTCCAGGCAGGTGGTGATCCGCTTCCAGCCGTTTTCAGCAGCCTGGAGCAAGTCAGCTGAAAAATTAATGGGCATGCGGTAATGGCTGCTGAGCATGAAAAAACGCAAGACCACATAGGGGTGGTGCTGGACCAGGTCCCGGACGGTGAAAAAATTGCCGTCTGACTTGCTCATTTTTTCGTGGTCCACATTGATGAAGCCATTGTGCAGCCAGTAGCGGACAAACGGTTTACCGGTGGCTGCCTCGCTCTGGGCAATTTCATTTTCGTGGTGGGGGAAGATCAAATCCTGTCCGCCACCGTGGATGTCAATGGTGTCCCCCAGGTGCTTTTGGACCATGGCGGAACATTCAATATGCCAGCCCGGCCGGCCGTCTCCCCAGGGGCTGGGCCAGAAAGGTTCACCCGGTTTTTTCTTTTTCCACAAGACGAAATCCAAGGGGCTTCGTTTGTCTGCCCCATCGTGTTGCAAGGCCCGGTCACCGGATGCCAGTTCATCGAGCCGGTGGCGTGACAACTGGCCGTAGTTTTCATAGCGGGCCACATCAAAATAAACCCCATCATCGGTTTCATAGGCATAGGAACGGTTTTGCAGCGTTTGGACCATGCCAACGATGGTGTCCATGGTCTGTGTCGCCCGGGGGTGAGCCGTGGCCCGCCGGATGTTCAGGCGGTCGGCGTCATGGAAGTATTCCGCAATAAAACGGTCAGCCAGCTGACCGATGCTGATACCCTCTGCCTGGGCGCGCTGGATCATCTTGTCATCAATATCCGTGAAATTTTGCACATACGAGACCTGGTAACCACTGTATTCCAGGTAGCGGCGGAGGGTGTCATAGGTGATGAAGGGGCGGGCATTGCCCAAGTGGAAATAATCGTAGACCGTCGGTCCACAGATGTACATTTTAACCTTGCCTGCTTCAAGTGGCACAAAGGGTTCTTTCTGTCTGGTTCTGGTGTTGTAAAGGCGCAACATGGTTGATGGGTCCTCCGCTTCTTGCAATGCCATCTATTTCCGCACAGCAGGCTGCTGTTCCTCAGGAAGGGGACAGACCAGCGTGCGGTTTTTTTCTGTATACAACGTCTGTTCCAAGGCCTCGATTTGGCGCTTGAGCGCACAAAGTTCCTGGTCGATGGGGTCGGGAGCCAGGTGATGGTCCAGGTCCACGTGGTGTGGCTTGGGTTTGCCTTCGTGGCGGATGACACGGCCGGGCACCCCCACGACCGTTGCGTTGGCGGGCACTTCCTGCAGAACAACCGCGTTGGCACCGATCATGGACCCATCCCCCACCCGAAAAGGACCCAAAATCTTGGCACCGGCACCAACCAGCACCTTGTTGCCCAGGGTGGGGTGGCGTTTGCCCTTGTCTTTGCCCGTTCCACCCAACGTCACCCCGTGGTAGAGGGTACAGTCGTCTCCGATCTGGGCGGTTTCACCGATGACAATGCCCATCCCATGATCAATAAAGAGGCGCCTGCCGATTTGGGCGCCCGGATGGATTTCAATGCCGGTCAAAAACCGGTTGACCTGTGAAAAAAAACGGGCAACACGTTTCATCCGGTGTCGAAACAGCCAATGGGCCATCCGGTGTAAAACCACCGCATGAAAGCCGGAATAAACAAAAATGACCTGCCAGAGGCCACAAGCCGCAGGATCCCGCTCGGCTATGGATCGGGCGTCATCGAAAAAACCCTTCAACCCCTTAATCACCTTCCCTGCTCATCAACAAGAAAGCCTGGACGTCGAACCCCCTTTTGACACCCAGCAGATTCTACCAGGTGGGTGCCCTGCAGTGGCCTTGGGCCTTCCCTTGCGGGCATGACCGTTTTCCACTTAACCCAGGCTCCCGTTTTTGTCTTGAAGGTTCAAAAACAGGGGTCACGAACATTCCAGGCAACCCTAGTATAGCTTGTTTCTTTGCTTTTCTCAAGCAAGCGGCATGGCCTGTCAAAGCGCGCCTTTTGGCAAGGCCTGTCTTGGTGACAGAAGATGAAAACCCCGGCCAGGCCGTCACCAGCGCCTGCTATCCCCTGCATGCGATCCGTTGCCCTGATCCTGTCGGCCTGGTGCGTCAGATGCAACAACCAGGCCGGTCACTGAAAAACCAGCCGACAAAAGCGGACAGGCGGCCGCAGTGAGTGTGGCACCTGTCGTCAACCTATCATCGACCAGCAGCAGCCTCATGTTCCGGGTATATGTAAACGTGTTGTCCCAAAAAGCAGGCACCAATTCAAAAGCCCCCTGCGGGTTGGCCAGCCGCTCGGCCCGGCTTTTCGTTTCATGTTGACGACAGCTGGCACGTGTCCGGACCAGACCGGCAGAGCAATCAGGCAAAGCCAGCCAACGGGCCAGGAGGCTGGCCAGCAAGCCGGATTGGTTATAGCCGCGCGCAGCCTGCCGGTCCGGATGCAGGGGCAAGGCCAGGATGGCATCCGCAGCGATAGGTGTGGAGGACACCAGCAGGTGCAAGAGGCCAGCCAGTGCCGGCGACAGCTCGGGCGCCTGTCCAAGCGTTAAAGCCAAGAGCGCTTGTTTGACCGGGGACTGGTAATAGGCCGCACAAAAGATCGGCACATGTTTGCCACGGCCAGACCAGCGAAAGGCAGGCAGATCCAGAATGCGTTCGCTGCCAAAACGAAGCGGCAGACGTGAAAGACAGCTGCGGCAAATGTTGGGGAAGGTGCTGAACGGACCACTGCTCCGGCAAAAGGAACAGACTGGAGGGAAAGCCATTGCCAGCCAGTCCGGCCGGTCCCGCCTCACCCCGCCCTGCCCTGCTGAAGCGCTTCAGCCAGCATGGTCCAGCGCTCCAAGGAGGATCGGTTGGCCAGCATGCGGTCCAGCACCGGGCGCGACGAAACCAGCAGCAGTTTGTCCCGGGCACGGGTGACCGCCGTGTAGAGCAAATTGCGGGTTAGCAGCTGCGGGGGGCCAGGCGACAAGGCCAAAACAACAACCGGGTATTCACTGCCCTGGCTTTTGTGGACGGTCATGGCATAGGCCAATTCTAAATCTTCCAGGGCGGCACGGTCGTAGGGAACCAGCCGGTCGTCATCGAAAAGCACGTGCAGGAGGGCCGACGCCTCATCAACCGCGTGAACCGTTCCCGTTTCGCCGTTAAAGACGCCGGCTTCTTTGCCCTCTTTGGTGCTGGCGATCAGGTCATAGTTGTTGCGTGTCTGCATCACCCGGTCGCCGACCCCGAAAAACGAGCCGTGTGCCTTCAGGCCTTCGCGTGTGTGGCTGTCTGGAAAAAGCAAGGCCTGGAGTTTTTGGTTGAGCTGCTGGGTGCCAGCCGGCCCCTTACGGGTCGGCGTCAGCACGAAGACATCACGTACCGGGTCCAGACCATATTGCTCAGGCAACACCTGCTTCATCAGACGAACCACCGCCTGGGCAACCGCATCAGCCTGTTCTTTTGGAATGAAAAGAAACGGGCTGTCCTTGCTTTGGTCCAGCCGGGGCCGGATCCCCTGATGGATGCGGTGGGCATTGTGGATAATCAGGCTTTCATCTGATTGCCTGAAGACCTGGGTCAAGCGGGTGGTGGGTACCTGGCCGCTGCGGATCAGGTCGCGAAGCACGTCGCCTGCCCCCACCGATGGTAACTGGTCGGCATCACCGACCAGCAAGAGCCGACAGCCCGGCGGCACACGCTGAACAAGGGTGTTGAAAAGAAGGGCATCAATCATGGACGCCTCATCGACAACCACCAGGTCTGCTTCAAGGGGCGCTGCCACCGATGCCAAAGAGCCGTGAACAGACCCGGTCTGGTCAACCGTTAAAGACAGGAGGCGGTGCAGGGTTTTGGCTGGCCGGCCAGTTGCTTCACTGAGTCGTTTGGCGGCACGGCCTGTCGGGGCCGCCAGCAAAATCCGGGCCTGTTGCGCTTCCAGGCAATCACACAGAAGTTTCAGCAAGGTTGTTTTGCCCGTTCCAGGTCCCCCGGTCAAGATGGACACCGTTTGGCCCAGCACCAGCTTCAAAGCGTCCCGTTGCTGCTCGGAGACCGTGATCTGCTGGGTCCTGCTGGCCGCTTCAATGGCTGTTTCAGCCGCGGGCAGCTGGCAAAGCTGGGCAGCCTTGCGAGGCCTTCCTTGCAGCAAAAACAAAAGCCGCTGGGCCGCCTCCTGTTCAGCCCGGTAGAGCCCCTCAAGGGCTGCGAACGGGCTCGCATCGGCCCGGTTTCCCAAAACCAGGTCAGCTTGTTCCAGCAGGCGCCTGAGGACCGGATCCGACAGGTCAATGCGGGCCTGGATCAGTGTTTGCGCCTGCTGGACCCAAACCGATTCAGGCAGCAGGGTGTGTCCCTGACCAGCCGCCTGTGTCAGCACATAAAGCAGGGCGCTTTTGAGCCGCTGCGGGGCCTGGGGGTCCAGGCCCAGTTCCATGGCCAGTCGGTCAGCGGTTAAAAAACCAATGCCGAACACCTCATCGGCCAGGCGGTAGGGGTCGTCCAAAATCCGCTGTCTGGCTTGCCTGCCATAGTGGCGGTAAATCCGCAAGGCTTTGCCGCTGCCAATACCCAATGGATAAAGAAAGAGCATCAGGTCTCTGAAATCTCTTTTTTCACGCAGCTGTGCGGCAATGTTTTCAGCTTTGGCCTGGCTGATGCCTTTGACCTGTGCGGTCTCTTGTGGCTGGTGCTGCAAGATCTCCAGGGTATCCTTGCCAAAGCGGTCGATCAGGCGGCGCGCAAGCACGGGCCCGACCCCTGAAACCAGGCCGCCAGACAGGTACTGATAAACAGCCTCAGGGGTTTGAGGTGTCATTTGGGTGTAGGCTGTCGCAGCAAATTGCCGGCCGTAGTCGGGGTGTTCCGACCAGCGGCCCGTCAAACGAACGGGTTCACCAACAGCCAGAAAAGGCAAGGTACCCACGACCGTCGTTTCGTCCGCATCGTCTAGGGTCAGAACCGTGTAACCGTTTTCGTCATTTCTGAAAATAAGTTCGGCAACGGTTCCTTCAACGGTTTCCAGCGCATCGAGCGGCTCTTGTCTGGCTGAATCAGGTAGCCGTCGCATCGGCTTTGAGGTGCGCCGCCAGGTCTGTCTGCTCCCAGGGCAGGTCCAGATCAGGCCGGCCGAAATGGCCATAGGTGGCCAGCTGCTGGTAGATGGGGGTGCGCAGGTTAAAGTGGCGGATGATGGCACTGGGGCGCAAATCAACATGTTTTCGAACCAAGGCACCGATGCGGTCCCGGTCGATTGTTTCTGTCCCGAAGGTTTCGACCATCAACGAGACAGGCTGAGCCACACCGATGGCATAAGCCAGCTGGATTTCACACGCCGAAGCCAGGCCTGCGGCCACAATGTTCTTGGCCACATAACGGGCGGCGTAAGCGCCTGACCGATCCACTTTTGTGGGGTCTTTTCCAGAGAAAGAACCGCCGCCATGGCGAGCAAAACCGCCGTAGGTGTCCACGATGATTTTCCGGCCACTGAGGCCCGAGTCACCTTGCGGGCCACCAATAACAAAACGGCCGGTCGGGTTAATCAAGAGGCGGGTTTGCGGCTGCAAGAGGTTTACCGGTAAGACCGGCCGGATCACCTGCTCCACCAGGGCCTGCTCCAGCTGGTCCGGATCCACATCCGGATCGTGTTGCGTGGACAGGACGACCGTGTCAATAAAAGCTGGTTTTTGTCCCTGGTAGGCCACCGTCACCTGTGCTTTGCCGTCGGGCCGCACAAAGGGCAGCACCTGGTCTTTGCGCACCAGAGCCAGCCGCTGGGTCAGGGCATGGGCCAGGGCGATGGGCAGGGGCATCAATTCCGGTGTGTCGGTGTTGGCGTAGCCGAACATCATGCCCTGGTCGCCAGCGCCCAGTTGCAGGGCTTCATCTGAGGCCTCTTCTTTGTGCTCCAGCGACTGGTTGACCCCCAGGGCGATGTCCGGAGACTGCTCATCAATGGCTGTGATGACCGCGCAGGTGTTGGCATCAAAGCCCAGTTTGCTGTCGGTGTAGCCGGCCGAGCGGATGGTTTGTCGGACAATGTTGGGGATGTCGATGGATGCAGACGTGGTCATTTCCCCAATGACCACAACCAAGCCAGTGGTGGTCATGACCTCACAGGCCACCCGGGCCTTGGGGTCCACGCTGAGCAGGGCATCCAGGATACCGTCTGCGATCTGATCGCATAATTTGTCCGGATGCCCCTCGGTTACTGATTCAGATGTAAAAAGCCATTGGTTTGCCATGCGTTCCTCCTGATATGCAAAAACCCCTTCCTGAGAAGAGGTCTCTTCGATACAACCTCATCTACCAGGTGATCACCTGCTGGAATTGGCACCGCTGCTTTCCGCGGTTGCCGGGCTTCACAGGGCCAGTCCCTCCGCCACTCTTGATAAGAGATCAATCGATATGAAGCTGTACGCACCCTGTGCGATACCTCATTTTAGCACCGGTGGCCTGCAATGACAAGGTACGTGCTTCAGCTGGCCGGCAGGCGTTCGGAATAGGCATCCATGCCCCAGGCCAGAAAAAAGCCGACGGCAAAGCTGATCAACGCAATCACAAGATCTGCCAGTCCCTGAAAATGTGTGGGTACAATCAAGAGGGTCGATGCCAGAACCACCCCCAGAATCACATGGTACATCAGGGCGTGGTGGCGTTCAAAAAGGCGGTTGACCAGACGGGCCGACAAGAGAACCGTCAAAGCGATGCCAGCCCCCAAAGGCAGAATGACCGCAACATTCAGGTCAGCGATGCCGGCAGCCATCGGTTCGTAAAGACCGATGAAGATCAAGATGGACGATGAGCTCAGGCCGGGGATCACGAAGCTGAAGCCCCAGATGATCCCACAGATGAAAAACCACCAGCCACTGGGTGTGACTGCAGATCCGCTATGGGTTTGCAAAAAAGAAAGGGCTGCAAAAAGCAGCAGCAAACTGACCGAAAAAGCCGTCCAGGTGCCCCGCGTGGTCCCGGCTTTGCCCCCTTCTTGGAAAAGTGAGGGCAAGGTACCGGCTATCAGGCCGATAAAAAGCGCCAGCGCCAAAAGGGCGTTGGTGCGAAACAACCATTCCACCAGCCGGGCCAAGAGCAAAAAACCCAGTCCCCCGCCAATGATGATGGGCAGGAAGAAACGAAAGCGCGTCCGCAAGGTCTTGATCGGATGAGCGAAAAGAGCCATAAGCGGTTGATAAATACCAAAAAGCACACAAAGAACCCCACCGCTGACGCCAGGGAGAATCGCGCCGCCGCCAATCAGGGCTCCTTGGGCCACACGCAGCAAAAAAAGCCCAACCGTTTGCTTCTCGGGCTTGTCCACGAGGTTTTTTTCTGTGCGTTTGTCTTCGACCATGCCTTTGCCCCTCAGTTTCTTTTGTTTCTCATGATAGCATGTTCTTTCCAGACAGAACAAGGGAGCCCAGCCTCAATGTTGCCCAGCCTCAAAAGGCTGGTTTGCAAGAGGCGCCTTGCGCTATAATGGATCAAAGCTTTTTTCGAGCCGGCGCGCCTTCAGGCAGCCGGCTGACCAAGCGGGGAGGCCAAACAGCCATGTCACACATTCTTGATTTGCGTAGCGATACCGTCACCTGGCCAACACCGGCCATGCGCCAGGCCATGGCCGCGGCG
>CAYXIM010000004.1:11607-16908 GCA_964465385.1 uncultured Oscillospiraceae bacterium | reverse complement strand
CATCAACTCAAATCAATTGGTTGAAAAAGACACAAAGTTTTTAAGTGATATAGAAGCTTTGATAATTGAAAATTACGGAGGTTAAATATGGCAACAAGATATGCAGTAGCAACAGGCAACTGGTCAGATGTATCGACTTGGGATGGCGGGACAACATTACCTACGGTTGGTGATGATGTGTATGGCGATGACCCGACGGTCAATGAACTGGAGGCCGAGGCTGCAGTCATTCTGGGCAAGGAGGCTGCTCTTTTTGCCGCCAGCGGCACCATGGGCAACCAGCTGGCCCTGATGGCCCAGGTTCAGCGCGGCGATGAGGTCATCTTGTCAGACCGGTCTCACATCGTCATCCACGAAGCGGGTGCAGCCGCCATCTTGGCCGGTGCCCAGTTGCGCTGTCTGCCTGTGTCGCACGGCCTGATGGACCTGGACCAATTGGAGGCAACTATCCGCAAAACCCCCGAAGACATCCACAGTCCCAAAACCGCCCTTATTTGCCTGGAAAACGCTGACTCTGACGGTTATCTGTTGCCCCCGGACTATCTGAAGGCTGTTCGCGGCCTGGCTGATCGGTATGCCCTGCCGGTTCACCTGGACGGGGCCCGCCTCTTCAATGCGGAGGCAGCCGGGCCGCTTTCAGCTCCTGCACTGGCCGCCTGTGCCGATACGGTCCAGATCTGCCTGTCCAAGGGCTTGTGTGCCCCTGTGGGCTCGTTGCTGGCTGGTCCGGCCCATGTCATTGATACAGCGAGAAGAAAAAGGAAAATCCTGGGTGGCGGCATGCGCCAGGCGGGCATTCTGGCCGCTGCCGGTCTGGTGGCTTTGCGTGAACACCGTTCGCTGCTGGCCGAAGACCACCGTAAAGCACGCTGGCTGGCAGACCAGCTCAGCCGCTTCCCTGACTGGTTTGAGCTGCTTCATGTGCCTGCAATCAACCTGGTCTTTTTCAAGCTGACCGGTTACCCGGTCCCGGCAGCCTTGCTACCTCAAAAGCTTCTGGAAGCGGGCGTGCTCATCAATGGCGCAGAAGAGGGCGTCTTTCGCCTGGTCACCCATTACTGGATCAGCCAGCAAGATTTGGATCAACTGCTTCAACGCCTGATCCACCTGGGTCAGGCCCAGGCTTGACGTCAGCGCTGTACGCGCCCTGATCGATCGCCGGCCATCAGCCGGGTCACTTCAGCAACCGACACCCGGTTGACATCACCCGGAATTGAATGCTTCAGGCAACTGGCGGCAACGGCAAAGGCCAGGGCCTCTTCGTTGTCTTCAAAATGGTTAAGCCCGTAAATGAGGCCGGCACAAAAAGAATCCCCACCGCCGACCCGGTCGACAATATCGGTGATCTCATAACGGCGGCTGGTGATGAAGCGGTTGCCATCGTTGAGGCAGGCAGACCAGCTGTTGTGGTCTGCGCTGTGGCTTTCCCGCAAGGTCAAGGCAACCAACTTTAGGTTGGGAAAGGTGTCCAGGACCGACCGGGTTAAGTCAGCATAGGCAGCAAGGTCCAGCTTGCCTGCGCTGATGTCCGTCGTAGCCCCAAGGCCCAAGGCCTTCTGGCAATCTTCTTCATTGCCGATCAGCACATCCACCCAGGCCAGCAGATCAGGCATGACCTCAACTGCCTTTTTACCATATTGCCAGAGTTTTCGACGGTAGTTCAAGTCGCAGGAAACTGTCAAACCCAGGGCCTTGGCCGCCTGAACCGCTTCAAAAGACCGTTGCATGGCCGCCAGAGAAAGCGCCGGGGTGATACCGGTCAGGTGAAGCCAGCCTGCGCCTTTGAACAACTCAGGCCAGTCAAAGGCCTTTTCATCCGCCAGAGAGAAAACCGAGCGGTCCCGGTCGTAAAGGACCTGGCTGGCCCGCTGGTTGGCGCCTCCTTCCAAAAAGTAAAGGCCCAGACGGCCTGGTTCTCTGCCAATCGCTTGGGTGTCGACCCCCCAGCCGCGCAGGGCCTGCAGGCAGGCGTCCCCAATAGCCCCTTCGGGTAACAGTGAGACAAAAGAAACCGGCTGGCCAAACTGGGCCAGTGAAACCGCCACATTGGCTTCACCGCCGCCAAAGGTTGCCTCCAGCAGCGGGCTTTGAAAAAATCGTTCAAAGCCGGGTGCCTTCAGCCGCAACATGATCTCTCCAAACGTAACCACTTTCATGACACAACCCCCTCAGGTGCTTGCCGCAGCTCAATGTCAATGCCTGCCAGCGTCTGTTCCAGAAAGCAGGCCTGAGCCTGATCTTGATGAACGCTTTTGGGGCAGGGTCTTGTTTGAAAACCGTGTCTGTTCAGGTAACCCAGAGCCCGACGCAGGTCCGCCGTTTGAATAAGCAACTGACCTGATCTGGTTTGATGGTTGCCTGGCCAGGGCCTGGCACGTGCTGCCTGCACGTCCTCGGCAGACAGCTGGAAAACCGACTGGAGCTGATCCAGCACGGCCTGATTCAAATCAGGGATCCTGCTGGCGGCCAACAAGGTGAAGGACAGGATCGACTGGACTGCCAGACCAGCAGTGCGGCTGATCTGGTCAAACCGCTGGTCGGCCAGGTCTTTTGCGGAACACAGCCAGCCACCGCCAACCGCATGGATGGACGGGTGGCGGATGTAAGCCAACAGGCTGTCCTGATCAATGCCGCCGGTTGGGATAAAGGTCAGGCCGGCTGACCGGTAGGGTTCATAGAGGGCCTTACAGGCTTTGATGCCACCATAAACAGAAGCCGGGAAAAACTTGACGACCCGCAGCCCCAGGGCCAGGGCCCGCTCGATCTCTGTTGGGGTCACGCAGCCAGGTGTGACGGCAACCCCCTGATCCTGACACCAGGTGACAATGCCTTCATTCAGCCCCGGGGATACAATGAAACGGGCACCAGCCTCAACAGCCGCCTGGCACTGCGCCAGGTTCAACACGGTTCCGGCGCCAAGCAGCAGATCCGGGTGTTGGGCGGACACCTGGCGGATGGCCGCCAGACCAGCCGGCGTGCGCAAGGTGATTTCCATGACCGGGAGCCGGGCCTGTATCAGGGCGCGGGCTGCTGGCAGGGCCTGTGAAAGTGCTTGAATAGAGACAACTGGCACCAGCCCCACAAGGCCAATTTGATCGAGTGTGTCCACAGTCACCACTCCTTTACAAGCCAAATGACTCGGCATTCAAACCCCGATCCCGGCCGATTTGAATCAGCTCGGACCGAGTTTTATCGTGGATGGGAATCCCTGTTTTCATTTTTTCCTGCCAAGACAGCCATTCTTTTTCCCCGTGTGTGTAAATCCGTTCCTGTCCCTTTGCTTTTGGGCTTTGGCGCAAGTCTTCCAGCAGGGCACTCATGCGCCCTTTAATGGTTTCTTTGTCGCCGAAAAGGCCGTAATCGATGGCGGCAAAAAAGAAAGAAGTGTCTGCATTACCGCTTCGTGCAACGGCCGGTGACGGTGTCCCACCGCCCAAAACAGCCGTGAACAATTCAACGATCAGGCCCAGACCATAACCTTTGTGGGATGCTGTTTCTTCAAGCGCACCCCCCAGGGGGAAAAGGCCGCCGCCTTTCTTTGATACGATCTGTTCGAGCACATGGATGGCATCTGATGCCGGTGCGCCGGTCTCGTCGGCAGCCCAGCCCAAGGGCAGTGGGCGCTCCTGCTTGCCGTAAACTTCCAGCTTCCCGCGGGTGACCACAGTTGTTGAGGCGTCAAAGAGAAAGCCAATGGGTTCCGCCGGCATGCCCACAGCAAGGGGGTTTGTGCCCAGCATGGCCCGGCTGCCAAAGGTCGGGACGGCCAGGGCCTCGGTATTGGTCATGCAAAGGCCCAGCAGGTCTTCTTGCATGGCCATCCGGGCGTAATAACCTGCAATGCCAAAATGGTTGGTGCCCCGAACCGTTACCAGGCCGATGCCGTTTGCCTTGGCCTTGTCAATAGCGGTTTGCATGCCCTCTTTGGCCATCACCTGTCCCATGGTTCGTGGGGCATCAAGGACCTTGGACAGGGCCGTCTCAGAAACCGTCCGCCAGGGCGCGCCGGGCACAATGGAGCCTTCCTTGATGGCCTGGTCATAGCGGATCAAGCGCTGAACACCGTGGGATTCAATGCCGAACAAGTCGGCCACAAGCAAGACATCTGTGATGGTTTCGCTTTCGGCTCGAGAAAAACCACAGCGTTTGAAAAGGGCCTCACAATACCCCCTTACGTTTGCAACCGGAACATGTTGATAGCCCATTGCGTGTCATCCCTTCGCTTTTTCTGATGATCTGAGAGCGGACCGGTCAGGCCGGTTCGCCAACACCACTTTAGAACAAGCCAGCCAACAAATCAACCGCGCAGGTTTGGCCTGGGCCATAAACTTGTCGTTTTTTGTCTGCCACCGGCTGTTCTTGGGCAAGGCTCGATCCATAGACTGAAAACAGACCTGTGAAAGGAGCCACCAGCATGGATTTGATCGTCGCTGATACTGACAAAGCGTACACCACTGCCCTGGCCAGGCGCATCCAGCAGCTGCGCCCCGATCTTGTTGTCGCGTGCTGTCATGACAGCCCGCGGCTTCAGCGCTTGATCGCCAGCAGAAAACACAACCCGGAGCCGTTGCTTTTCTTGTATAACCAAAAGGAGTTTTCTGAACTGGCGCGCTTGTCCCGGTCCCAGATTTGGCCCAAGGCCTGGCAGGCCTGTCCGCTGGATGGCAGCGAACCCGGACACACCTTCAGTTACAGGCGCCTGGACCCTGTCTCTCTTTTGGTGAAACAGCTGCCGCCGGCAACAACCTGTGGGCAGCCTTTGATCCTGCAAGATCAGGCAGACGATTTTTCAAGTGCCCGGCTCTGGTGCACCGTCTTTTTCGACGCAGCCGGTCCAGCAGCCTTTCCACAGCGTCTCAAGCAGCTGGTGGCTTCCGGCAAACAAGTGGTCTACCTGCCACTGATGCCAACCTACTGGATTGATGCCATTGACCAGGCTGGACAGGGACCCTCTCTGGCTGACCTGCTGGTGGCCCTGACTGAGGGGCTGGTGCAGGCAGACGAGATGGGTGTGTTTTGGCAAAGCCATGCGGAAGGGTTTTTGTTTTTTCGCCCGCCAGGCCGGGCCGATGACCTACTGACCTGTGGCCCAGATGTGCTGCGCGCCCTGGTTGAGCTCTTCCGACGGAAAATCGAGCAGGATGCCAGTGGCCAGCTGCTTGGCTTGATCGAATGTTTCGGTTTACCGGCAGCTTCTGTACAGGCCGTTGCCGTTTTGTGTGATGTCTGTGACATCCGTTGGTCCGATACCCACAAACTGGCCAGCGATTCGGCCCGTTTCGAAGCGTCTGCGCTCATGGC
>CAYXIM010000004.1:0-11507 GCA_964465385.1 uncultured Oscillospiraceae bacterium | reverse complement strand
AGTTTTAAAGAACGTCAAGATCTGTCCCGGGCGCTTTTCCACGCCATGCGCGGACTTGATCTCTTGCAGCCATTGCTGGACCATCCCCAGATCACTGAGATCATGGTCAACGGACCAAACCAGATTTTCTTCGAACAAAACGGTCAAATCCACCCGTGTGACCTGCGTTTTGACAGTCCCGGCCACCTGACCGGTGTGATCGCCAATTTTTTCGGGAGGGCCAACCGCCTGATCCATGAAAGCAAGCCCCTGGCTGACATGCGCCTGCCAGACGGGTCCCGGGTCCATGCGGCCCTGCCGCCTGTTGCACCCGATGGCCCGGTCCTGACCATTCGGAAATTCACGGGCGTTAAGCCTGATCTGTCCAGCCTGATTCAGCAGGATTTTATTTCAGCTGAAGCAGCGGCTTTTCTGGTTGATGCCCTCAAACGGCGCCAAAATCTTTTTCTGTGTGGTGGAACAGGGACCGGCAAAACGACCTTTCTCAATATTTTAGCCCAGTCTATTCCCAAAGAAGACCGGGTCATCACCATTGAGGATGCCTCGGAGCTTAACCTGTCCTGTCTGCCTGACTGGGTTCGCCTGGAAGCCCGACAACCCGGTCCCGATGGCCAGGGCGGCATCCCCTTGTCGCTTTTGATCCGCGCCGCCTTGCGCATGCGGCCCGATCGGATCATCGTCGGTGAGGTTCGCGGGCCTGAAGCTTTTGACATGCTGCAGGCCATGAACACCGGCCACCCCGGCTCCTTGAGCACGGGACATGCCAACTCCTGCCACGATCTGCTCAACCGCCTGGCCTTGATGGTGCTGATGGGTGTCCAGTTGCCTTGGGATGCCGTCCATGCCCTGATCGCCTCCGCACTGGATGTCCTGGTCCACCTGAGCCGAACCCGTTCGGGCGGACGTCAGGTCCAGGAAATTTGCCGCTTGCAGGTCCTTGAAGGTGGACAGGTCCAGTTGATTCCACTTTTTACCCGCTGCGAAGGAGGTGCTCTCAACCGTGTCACGGTCCGTTGACAGGCCCTGGTCTGACAGGGTTTTCACCTGGCTTGCAGGCGGACCCGCTTGCGCGCTTGCGGCCTGGCTGGCAAGCGGCCTCTACTGCGAGGTGTGGCTCCTTCGTCTGCTTCTGGTGCTTGTGGTCACACCACCAGCCTTGATCGGCTTGCAAAAACACCTGTCCGGACGTCTGTTGCACCGATCCAGAGAGCAGTTCCAGTGGTTTTTAGAACTGCTGTTAACCGAGCTGTCCACCGGTGCCAGCTTTGAACACGCCTACCGGCAGGCAGTTGACGGTCTCAGGCACTTGTTGCACGATCGGTCTTCTTTCTTGAAGACCTTGTTGGTTCTGGATCAGCATATCAAGGCCAGAAGACCCACAGCGGTTTTGTGCCGGTCCATGGCCAGTCGCATGCCCTGTCCCGAAGCACAGCTTTTCTTTCGCTTGCTGCCTGATTTACAGGCCACCGGCTGTCCGATTTCTCCTTTCGTCCGCCAGGAACTGCGCCACATGGCCGAACAAAAAAACCTACGCGATCACCTGACAGCGGAAACCACACAGCGCAGAACGGAAGCGGTGCTGTTGATCATGATGCCTTTCCTGGTGACAAGTCTCTTGCAGGGCAGCTGGGATATGGGACAGGTGGCTGGCAGCGCCTGGTTTGCCGGGCGCCTGATGGCCTGCTGCCTGGCTTTTTCATCTGCTTTGATGACCTTGTTTTTTCTGGCGGATCCTACACCGGCCGTTCACCGAAACAGCCGGTCCAGCGCGCCTGGCAGCTTGTCACGTCTGGATCGGTTGATCGCCGGCCATCTGATTCGCCTCTACCGGGATCGCCTGCCCACGGCCCATGGTTCGCGTGTGCTGCGCATCCTGCTGGATCAGGACAACCGTCTCCAGCTGCCCGTGCCGGCAGCTTCTGACAGCACAAGCGGCTACTTCGCCCTCAAAGGTCGCTTGATGGCTGCGGCCCTTCTGCCTGCTTTGCTGGCCGCCTTCACCCAAGGTTTTATCTGGCCTTGGCTCCTGGTCTTGCCGCTTTTGATCGGCTTCTTACAAGATCGAATGCTGCTTCAGGACCGCAGCAAACAGGAGGAGGGCTACCGGCGAGAATTCCCCCTGGTGCTTAACCTGTGGTCAGCTCTTTTACAAACCGGCCTGTCTTTAGACCGCACCCTGTCCATTGCCTGCCAGGCTTTCAACAGCCAGACAGGGCAACCCTTGGCCTTGTTTCCTGCCCTCGAGGACCACCTGCGGGGCATTCAAAGCCGGCTTCAAGCCGGTCAACCTGCTTCAGCCGCCTTAAACCGCCTGATCCAGCTGTGCCCTGTCCCAGAAATCCAGACCGCCTTGCTGCTGTTGATTCGTTACGAACAATTGGGCGGGACAGAGGCATTGCAAATGGTGGACCTGCAGGCATTGTCCTTGTGGTCACTGCATCGGGCGGCCACCCGCAAACACCTGGAGCAACACAGCCTGAAGCTGCTGCTGCCCATGATGATCAGCCTGGCAGCAGTCCTCTTGTCGGCCTTGTTGCCGGCTTGGGCCAGCCTACAAACCATCTAACCATGCACCGGGCAGAAGCTGTTCTGCCAGAAGGAGGTTCTTATGGCACCGCGTTTCATAAACCAAAAGGGCTTTGGCACCCTGGAGGTGGTCATCATCATCGCTGTTTTGCTGTCTGTCGCTTTGCTCTTTCGGTCCTCTCTCACCCGCTATGCCAGCCGCCTGATTGAAGGTGTTCTGGGTAACGACACCGTGATCGAGGACCTGATCTTGCCATGAACACTCTGTTTTCTGAACCTGAGCCGCTTTTTGGCCGGCCTGTTTACCAAAAATTGGACGAACGCGGCTGCGTGACGCTCAGCTGTGAGGCAAACCGGGTGATCGGTTATCAATTGGATCTCCTCGTGCGCCAGCCTTCCCACTGGCTGGCGCCTTGTCACGCCTTCCGGAAAGCGGGGCAGGTTTATATCCGTTATGATGTGACCGGGCTTACGCCTGTTGACGCCCTGTCTCCTGAGGAACGCCAACCGGCGCAGGGGAAAAAGCTGTTGATTGACCTTTGCCTGGCCTTACAAGCGGCTGTCGATGTGCTGTTGCCCTTGTCTCAGGCAAGCCTGGATCCAGCCCTGGTGTTTGTGGACAGGGCCGGTCAGCCCAGATTGCTTTTCTGGCCGGTGGACGCCGCTGAGGACAATTGGCCGCCAGCTGAAGAGCGTGATCTGCCCTTGCTTCTGGATCTGGTCGGAGCTTTCGGCCAGGGCTTTGGCTGGCCAGACGACCTGATCGCGCGAATCAGGGAAAGCTGTTCCGGCGATCCAGGCCAGCTGGCGGATGTTCTCCAGCACCTGTCTTTGGAGGCACCAGCACCTGCTTTAGACGAAAAACCGCCTGTGAAATCGCTTGCCTCACCCAAGCGATCCGCTGCCAAGATCCTTTTGCTGACTGCTCACCTGCTGGCGGCGGCCGGTGCCCTGTCGGCTTTCATGTGGCCTTTCCCACGGGTCCGGCTGCTGTTGGGCACAGCTGGCCTGCTGCTGGTTGGTGTGGATCTTTGGGTTCTCTACAAAAGAAAAGTGAAAACCGGATCTGGAGACAAGCCGTTGGCGCGTCTGTCCGCATTGTTCATTGAACAAGCTGCTCCGCCTCCCGAAGATGAGCCGACAAGCTTGATCCCGGGCGTTGACAGTGGTTTTCGCATGGCCATGCTTTCTCAGGGCAAGCCCGGGACTGCACAGGAGCACGAAGGCCTGCGTGTTTTTTTACTGACGGAAGAATTTCTGGTTGGCAGGGATCCCAGGCGTTGTGACCTGTGTTTGACCCAGCGCGGCGTCGGCCGGCTGCATGCCCGCATCAGCCGCCGGGCCGGGTCTTTTTTCCTGGAAGATCTGGGATCAGCCAATGGCACCCGGCTGGACGGCCGAAAAATACCCAAACACACGGAGGTGATCCTGCCTGATCAGGCTTTAATCGATTTTGCTGACCAACCGTTTTATTTTCAGGCAGATTGACCTGAGATGGTTTTGTTCAGCGGGTTCCGAAGAGACGGTCTCCCGCATCACCCAAGCCTGGTACGATGTAAGCGTTCTCATCCAGGCGTTGGTCCTTGGCCGCACAAAAAATCGGCACGTCGGGGTGATCTGAATGCAGGCGTTCGATGCCTTCCGGCGCCGCAATCAAGCACATGAAACGGATGTGGGTGATGTTTTTCTCTTTGAGAAATGTGACCGCGGCAGAAGCCGAGCCGCCCGTTGCCAGCATGGGGTCCAGCAAAACCACATCCCGCTCGGTGGCATCTTCAGGCAGTTTGCAGTAGTATTCAACCGGCTCCAGGCTGACCGGGTCGCGATACAGGCCGATGTGGCCCACCTTGGACATGGGCAACAGGTTCAACATCCCGTCCACCATGCCCAGGCCCGCACGCAGGATGGGGATCAGGGCCATTTTTTTTCCAGCCAGCACATTGCTTTTGGCTTTGGCAATCGGCGTTTCGATTTCGATCTCTTCCAAAGGCAGGTCCCGGGTGACCTCGTAGGCCATCAACATGGACACCTCAGAGACCAATTCCCGAAATTCCTTGGTGGTGGTCCGTTTGTCCCGCATCAATGAAATCTTGTGCTGGATCAGCGGGTGATCGAAAACGAATACGTTATCCATAAAATTGCCTCCTGCAGACGAAACGGCCGGTTTGCTCAAACGGCCGTTGTCGCGTTATTGATTCAGTTGTTCTTCTTCCACCTGGCTCATTTCGTTGACACGAACCTGGTGTCTGCCGCCACTCTCAAAGGATCCCTCTAAAAAGGCGTCTACAATCGAAACCCCTAAGGCAGGTCCGATCACCCGCCCCCCCAAAGCCAGCACATTGGCGTTGTTATGCTGCCTGGCCATACGGGCCATGTACTCGTTGCAGCACAGGGCCCCCCGAATGCCTTTAAATTTATTGACGGTCATGGAAATACCCAAGCCGGTGCCACAGATGACCAGGCCTAACTCGGCCTCTTTGGCCAGAACAGCCTTGGCCACAGCCTGGCCGTAGTGGACATAACTGGCAGGTTCTTGTGCGTTGACTGTGCCGGCATCGCGGTAGCTGATGCCTTTTTTATCAAGATGCGCCATAATGGCACGTTTCAACGGATAGCCTGCATGGTCGCTGCCTAATATTAGTTTCATGCTCATCTCCCCTTTTTGATCCGTTATATTGTACCACTAACAATAATTGACAGACAAGACAAACCTTCAGCGGTGAACCTTCAGCGGGCATCACGGGCGGCCTGGTAAATGGCCACGACGTTTTCCGCCGGCGTGTCTCCCTGCAAGGCGTGTGTGGGCGAGACAATGTAGCCGTTGTTTTGACCCAAAATACTGATGACCCGCCTGGTTTCTTCATATACCTGGTCGGGGCTGGCATGCGGCAGCAGCTCAACCTCATCGATGGCGCCGTGAAAAGACAGGCGGTCTCCAAAGGATGAAAAGATGTTTTCCGGGGTCATGCCGGCTGCGCCAACCTGAATGGGGTCTAAGATGTCCAGGCCCAGCTCGACCAAATCATCGATGACAGGCGTGATGGCACCATCTGAATGATAGAAGGTCAGGTAACCGCGCTCCTTGAAGGGAGCGATCAAGCGGGCGGTGTGCGGCTTGATTTGTTGTCGCCAGAGCTCAGGCCGGATCATCATGGTTTGCTGGCCGCCAATGTCACCGCCGGAGCCGATGATATCGATCCGGTCACCGGCCACATCCAGCACGCGTTTGGCCCGCTCCAGGTAATAGTCCCCCACCTTGGTGCAGATGGCATCCACGATTTCCGGTTCAAGCAGCAGGTCCATGAAAAACTGCTCCATGCCCCGCATGTACCAGGGGGTCTCGAAGGTGCCGCCGGCAAAAAAGAGGATGGCCCGCTCGCCTTTCTGGCAGGCCTGGTCGATCAAGCCGGGAATGGCTTCATAATCCCACCAGTCCAGATCCGGCCAGCCGGGGTAGGCCAGCACATCAGCCGCTGTTTTGCAGTCAGCAAGCGGGTGCTTGGTGATCTCAAAATACACGTTATAGGGGTTTTCTGACCGGGTGTTGGTACAACCCCAGAAATCAACCCCTTCGCCACCCAGTGGCGGGGTGGAACGGTTGGCTGGACCAATGAAAGGCAGGTAAACCCACCTCAGGTCTATGTCCAACGCATCATAAACCTCATCAGCATCTTGCACGTTCAGGTGATCCTTGAGGGCCTGCATGGCTTCCGGTGTGCAGCGCATACTGGTGGGCGTGCGATCGGTTTGTTGGCGCCTGCCGGCAGCCAGAACCCGTTCTTTGCTGGTCATACGTTCCTCCTTGATGGGTCCGCCAGGTCAAGCGGGCGGTGGGTGAATGTGGCCTTGCCACTGGCATAATCTGCCACGATCTGCCCCTGACCGAAGAGGCGGTACTGGTAGGTGAGCAGCCCTTCAATACCCACGGGGCCACGTGCATGGATTTTGCTGGTGCTGATGCCCACCTCGGCACCAAAACCATAACGAAACCCATCGCTGAAACGCGTGGAGCAGTTCCAGAACACATTGGCTGAGTCCACCCGGGTCATGAACTGCCTGGCGGCAGCCTCGTCAGCCGTCACAATGGCATCCGTGTGGTGAGAGCCGTAGCGGTTGATATGGTCAATGGCGTCCTGAGTAGAAGCAACCAGGCGGATGGACACCTGTTCGTCCAGGTATTCCTGATGCCAGTCGCTAACGGGCTGGCAGCCAATCAGGGCACAGGTTTTCGGGCAGCCGTAGAGGGTGATCCCAGCTTCCTGCAGGGCCTGTGTAACAGCCTTGAAGACCGTATCTGTCAGGGCCTCATGAATCAGGATGGTCTCCACCGCGTTACAGACCGCAACGTACTGCGTTTTGCTGTCACAAGCCAGGCGAAGGGCCATTTCCGGATCGGCCGCCTGGTCAATGTAGAGGTGGCAAACCCCATCAGCATGCCCCAGCACAGGAATTTTGGTGTTTGCCATGATGTATTGCACAAATTCGTTGGAGCCACGCGGGATCAACAGGTCGACGGTTTCATGGCAGGCAAGCAGGTCCTGCACATCCGACCGGGAAGCCAGCAGGTTGATCCAGCCATCCGGCAGGCCAGCCTGGCGTGTGGCGTCCGCAATGATCTGTGTGAGCATGCGGTTGGTCTCGTGGGCCTCGGAGCCTCCCTTGAGCAAAACAGCATTGCCGCTCTTCAGGCACAGGGTGGAAATTTGCACCAGGGCATCTGGCCGCGATTCAAAAATAATGCCGATCACACCGATGGGGCAACTGATCCGGTACAGGTCCAGGCCCTGATCCAGTTCCGTTGCCATGAGAACCTGTTCAACCGGATCAGCCAGACCGATCAGGCTGTCGATGCCATCCAGCACCGTTTGCAGCTTGTCCTGGTCGAAACGCAGGCGCTTGAGCAGCGGCTCAGCCAAACCTTCTTGCCGGCTGCGTGTCAGGTCCGCTTGGTTGGCGGCGAAAATATCTGCGGATCGATCCTGCAGGGCTTGCGAAACGGCCTGCAGGGCTTTGTTTTTTTGTTCAGACGGCAGCTGGCTCAGGTCGCCGGCTGCCTGGCGCGCCCCTTGTGTTAGTGTCTGGATATCCATACAGCTCGCTCCTTTTCTTTGTTTGTTTTGTCTTTTTCCACAAGCACCGCCCGTTTTAGGCTGTGGATAATGTGGATAACTCTGTGCATAACTATGGGACAAGGCTTTCACGGTTTTCGTCTCTTGAAACCCCGATGTTGACGTGGTTTCATTTTTTCAGTTCTTACGCCTCAAAACCGAACACACTTTTGGCAAGGCATCCTAAGCCGTGAGACAAGGGGTTTTGGGCGATTTTATCAAAACATCGCTTCTTACACGTGTTCGTCTGGCAAGGACGCAGGGAAGGTTGTCATAACCTCCTGATAAGCCTGGGGGGTCCCGATATCTACACAGTCGCCTTCGAACAAATGCACACGAACGGGTTTGCGCTGATAGAGCCAAACCGGGAAATGACCCGGGGCATCCGGGTTGTGGCCAGCAGCCAGGTACTGGCGGATCATGGGGACGGTGTCCCGTCGATAAAAATACAAGGCAAAGACAGCCAGGTTGCTTTTGGGTTCCTTGGGCTTTTCTTCCAGGTGTTGGACCAGGCCATCCGCGTCTGTCTGGGCGATGGCAAAGCGGCTGGGGTCTTCCCCGGGGCTGACCGGCGAGGCCAGGATCAGGTCCTGGCCATGCTCCCTGAAGACCTCCCAGGCCTTGAACAAGGAACCGGTGAAAAGGGTGTCTCCTGCTAAAACCAGCAGGTCGTCATCTATGCCGAAGTGATCGATACAAAACTGCATATCGCCAATGGCGCCCAGCCGGTCCTCCTGACTGACGGTCCCATCATTGAGGACATGGATGGGGATGGTCCGACCGTCCGTCCCACGGGTCTGGTGGCCGCGTTGGGAAGCCCAGGCTTCAAATTGCGGCGAAAAGCGATCGTTGCTGACCACCTTGATGGCATCCAGATCCGGAATGCGCCGGGCATGGTCCACCAAGTAATCGATGATCGGCCGTCCTTGAACCGGCAACAAGGGTTTGGCGCGGTCTTTGGTCAGGGGATACAGGCGGGTGGCATAACCTGCAGCGAGGATGATGGCTTTCATGACTGGGGTCTCCTTTGTCGGTAATATTGATACAGCGTACACGGTATCATGCCGTTGTAGAGTTTGCGGCGTTTATCTGCCGGGCCACCGGCCAGTTGTTCAAACGTCGCCAGGGGGGTCAAGACGAAAAAACGCGTGTCCGGGTTGGCACGCCCTTGGTCTAAAAACCGGTCGATCAGCAGTTTGTGGACGGCTTGCGCCTGCTCAGGACTTTCCAAGCGATGGCCATAGGGCGGGTTGCTCAGGACCAGCAGGCGCTTGGCAGCGGCCTCCTTGAGCAAGGGATCCAGCGCCAGGCTGCGGATGTCTGCTTGAATGAAACGCACCCAGGGGACCACACCGGCCCGTTTGGCATTGTCCTGGGCTGTCTGGATGGCTTGCAAAGACCAGTCGGATCCCAACAGGCGGACCTGGTCTGCTTTGGCCGGCAGGATCTGGTCCCGGGCGGCCTCTTTGCAACGTTGAAACGGTGCGGGGCCAACCAGGGGCCACCGTTGTGCAGCAAAAGACCGGTTGAGACCGGGCGGGGTCTGTGACGCCAGCAGGGCCGCCTCGATGGGCAGGGTGCCCGAGCCGCAAAGGGGGTCGAGCAACACTTCGTCCGGTTGCCGGTGACTGGTGGCGATCATGACCATGGCCGCCGCCAGGGTCTCCCGCAAGGGCGCCTGGTGGCGCAGGGGCCGGTAGCCCCGTTTGTGCAAGCCGTCCCCCGAGGTGTCGATCATCAATCGCACCTGGTCAGACACCACGCTGAAGTGAAGGCGGATCAGGCCCAGTGCGGGGTCTTCCGGCAACTGGCTGTCCGGCCTCAAGCCCCTTTGCTCCAAAAGACGGCTGACAACCGCTTTTTTAATCAGGCGTTGAATGGCTGGGACACCAAACAGTTTGGATTGGCGGGAATACCCTTTCACGGTGAAAGCAAAGCCGTCATTGATCCACTCGCGCCAGGGCAGCTGGCGCGTCTGGTCAAACAGGTCATCAAAGGTGCTTGCCGCAAAGGCAGCCACTTCAAGGAGGACACGCTCGGCTGTTGCCAGGTGGATATTGAGGCAAGCGACCGCCCGGGCGATATCAGGCCAGTGGTCTCCCGCTTCCAGCACAAGCTGCCCGTTGGCAACAGTGATCTGTTCACGCGGGTAACCCAGCTGCTCTATCTCGCGTGCGGTCAGGGCTTCAACGCCAAAAAAAGTGGTGATGATCAGACGCAACGATGCTTCCTCCAGACAGGTCCTTACAGTCAATCGCTCTCATTATAACAGTAAGCGGGCGGCCAGGACAGCTGAGAAGGCCAGAAACCAGCCGCCCAACAAATCTGTGAACCAGTGGACGTCCAGATAAAGGCGGCCGTAAGCGGTCACAAGAGAAAACAGCACCAGGGCGCCGGTCAGCAGGCCTGCCCCCAACGGAGACATAAAGGGCGAGAAAACAGCCGGAACCAACAGGGCATAAGACAAGCTGATGGAGCTGTGCCCGCTGGGATAGGAGCCGGAAGCCAGGTAAATGGACGCAGTGACGTGCGGTGGACGATCGACTGCAGTGACCTGCTTGATCAGGCCGATCATGGCCATTTGCACGATCATGGTGCCAGCCAGAATGGTTGCCCGGTACCAGCTGCCAAAATAAAGACCCAGCAAGAGGCTGAGCAAGGCCAGCTGCACGCTCATGGCAGGCACATCGTTGATGCGGTGGGTCAGCAGCATAAACGGTTGCAGGCGCTTGAGGCGGGTCCGGTGGACCTGGTTACGCACCCAAAGGTTTAAGGTATCCAGGACATGGTTGATGGCGGCCAGCAGGAAAAAAGCTGCCAGCCAGGCAAAGGGTGCCAAAAGGCCGACCCAGTTCATGTTGGGCCTCCCGAAGGCTTGGCTGGTGTAGCCTCCGGCCTTGTCCGACGAAACCAGGCAACAACCGGTTGGGCCACCAGGCCCGTCAGGGTGCCCGTGACCAGGCCGGTCAAGAGCAAGAGCGGCAGGTACATCGTCAACAGGCGCGGTTCTTGCAGCAACAGGGCTGCCACGGCAACCTGCCCCATGTTATGAGCAGCCGCCCCTTGCAGGCTGATCCCGATGATTGAGAAAAAGCCCCGGTTGATCCGGTGCGACCCCCACATGACCAACAGGGCCAGAAGGCCCCCGGTCAGGGAAAAAGCAAACGTTGTCGGCCCACTGATAAATCCAAGCAGCAGGCTGCGGATAAAGACCAAGGCCAGGGCATCCGTCATCTGAAGCTCTAAAACGGCCAGCAAGGTCACCACGTTGGCCAGGCCCAGCTTGATGCCCGGAAGCGGCACCAACAGCTCCAGGGGAATCCAACGCTCAACCACGGATAGGACCAGCGCCAGCGACAAGAGCAGGGCATCAACCGTCAGCCGCCTCAGTTTTTCCTGTTGGGTACTCATCGGATGATCACATCCACAGCATTTTCTTCCTGTTCACTCATTTTCAACACCACATGCCCGGGGACACAAGCCGCCAGCTGACCTGAGTGGCTCAACCAGCCGGTCGCCACACAGACACGGTCCGGACAATCCGCTTCAGCGAAGCAGATCTTGCCGTCCTCAAAAGCGATGGTGTAGGTGTAGGGTGGGCTGCTATAGGCATAGGTCCCACCCTCAAGCAGTTCGTCCATGGTCCAAGTGTGCACAACGTCACCGTGATCGAGCAAGACAGCCCCTGTGGCGTCTTTTTTACGTTGTCCGGCAAGCACAAAAAGAAGGCTGGCCAGCAAGACAATGACCAGCACCGTCAGCCAGTCTCCCGGTTTCAACAGGGCGAGCCAGCGTTGTTTGTCGCGGCTCCTTTTGTGTTTATCTTTGACCTGCTCCTGCTTCATGCTTCATCCCAATCTGTTCGATGCTTCC
>CAYXIM010000003.1:15498-41840 GCA_964465385.1 uncultured Oscillospiraceae bacterium | reverse complement strand
AGGATGTTCTGGGGCTTGATGTCCCGGTGGACGATCCCGCGCTTGTGGGCGTGTTCCAGGGCCAGGCCGATTTGGATGGCCAGGGGCACCGCCTCCTGCCAGGGCAGGGGGCCCTGCTGGTCAATCCATTCCTTGAGGGTCTGGCCGGCCACGTATTCCTGGACGATGTAACGGATGTTGCCGTCCTGGCCATAGTCCAGCACCTTGACGATGTTGGGGTGGTCCAGGCTGGAGGCGGCGCGGGCCTCGGTGGCAAAGCGCTTGACAAACTCCATGTCATGGGACAGGTCTTCGCGCAAAATCTTCACGGCCACCAGCGCCTTGTCCCGGGCCCAGTCTTCCGCCAGGTAGACTTCAGCCATGCCGCCCTGCCCGATGCTGCGCACCAGGTGGTAGCGGTCGCTGATGACCCGGCCTTGTGGAACCTGATGTTTCTCAGATTTCATCTGTTATCCTCCAAAAACGGCTTGCGTTCAGACAAAGGCCAGCAAGACCGTGATGTTGTCTTCTCCGCCCTCGGCCAGGGCCAGCTCAACCAGCAGGTCAGCGGCTGTCTGGGGATCGGGGGCTGTCAGCAGGACCTGCCTGATCTGTTCGTCAGGCAGCATGCCGTACAGGCCATCGCTGCACAGGAGCAGGCGGTCGCCTGCCGGCAGCGGGTGCAAGGACAGGTCCGGCTGCTGGTAATCCGGAACACCCAGGGCCCGGGTCAGGACATGGCGGCGCGGGTGGTGCTCCGACTCGGCCTGGCTGATGGACCCGGTGTCAACCAGTTCCTGAACCAGGGTGTGGTCAGCGGTCAGCCGGTCCAGGTCACCCTGGTGCAGGCGGTAGGCCCGGCAGTCGCCCACATGGGCCAGCAGGACCTGGTCCGAACCCACAAGGGCCGCCGTCAGGGTGGTGCCCATGCCTTCGTTTTCTTCATCCACCAGGGAGCTTAAATAGACTTTGACGTTGGTTTTTTCGATGATGGAAGCCAGCCGGGGCTCAAAGACGGCCAGGTCGGCCTGCCGCAGATCAGCCATGAGGGGGGTCAGCTGGGCGGCCACATAATCGACCGCGACCCGGCTGGCCCGTTCGCCCCGCCGGTGCCCGCCCATGCCGTCAGCGATGATCAGGGCACAGGGGCAGCTGTCGCCGGTCTGCAAGATGCAGCAAGCGTCTTCGTTCTTAGGTCGAACGAAGCCCTTATGGGTGGCTGAAGCGGTCAAGACAGTCCCTTGCATGCTTCTTTTTTTCTCCTCAACTGGCCGCAAGCGGCCAGGATGTCCGTGCCCAGCTCCCGCCGGACCGTCACAGGCAGGCCCCGACGGGCCAGGATGTCCTGGAACCGCCGCACGGCTGACGGGTGGCTTGTCCGGTAGCAGCCGCCTTCGAATTCGTTGGCGGGAATCAAGTTGACGTGGCAGAGCATGCCGCTTAGCCTGTCGGCCAAGGCCTGTGCGTGCTCGGGCTGGTCGTTGACCCCGTCAAAGAGGGCGTACTCAAAGGTGATGCGTCGGCCCGTCTTGTCCGTGTGCTGGCGGCAGGCGGCCAAGAGGTCCGTCAGGGGGAACCGTCTGGCAACAGGCATCAGCTGTCGCCGGATGGCGTCGTTGGGGGCATGCAAAGACACTGAAAGCGTCACAGGCAAGCCTTCTTGCGTGAATTTTATCATCTCGGGGACCAGTCCGCAAGTTGACACGGTCAGGTTGCGCATGCTGATGTGCTTGCCGTCGGGGTGGTTGACCCGTTTGAGGAAGGCCACCACGGCCGCCAGGTTGTCCAAAGGCTCACCGATGCCCATGAGGGTGACGTGGCTGATACGCGCGTCGGGGCTGTCGGCTTCCATGAGCGTGACCTGGGCCAGGAGCTCATCCACGGTCAGGTTGCGGCCAAAGCCGGCCTGGGCTGAGGCGCAGAAGGTGCAGCCCATGCGGCAGCCCGCCTGGGTGGACAGGCAGACCGACCGGCCGTGCCGGTAGGTCATGAGGACGCTCTCGATGGTGTTGCCGTCAGGCAGGGAAAACACATACTTGACCGTCCCGTCCAGGGCTGAGACTTGCTTATCAGCCAGGGACAGGCGGGCGAAGGAAAAAGAGCGGGCCAGCTGCGCCCGGACAGGCCGGGGCAGGTCCGTCAGGTCTTGGGCCTGGTTGGGGCCGCGGACAGACCAGACGGCCAGCTGCCGGGCCCGGTAGGCGGGCAGGCCCTGGTCCCGGACCCAGGCGTCCCAGTCGGCTGGGTCTTGCATCACAAAAGAAGGCATCAGGTCCCCTCCCCTTTTTTTCTCAGGCGGGCCATGAAAAAGCCGTCGGTCCCGTGTCGGTGGGGCAGCAGCTGCAGCCAGCCCGACCGGGCCTGGCTGGCCAGGTCGGCATGTGCCAGCAGGGCCGGCGGCAGGTCATCGGTCAAAGGTTCCCGTTCAAGCAGGCCGGGAAAGCGGGCCAGGAGCGCCTGGACCTGGTCCTGGTTCTCCGCCGGGTTGAGGGTGCAGGTGCTGTAGACGATCCGGCCACCTGGCCGGGCCAGGCGGACCGCCCGGTTGAGCAGGGCCGCCTGGATCGCTTCAAAGGCCTGCATGCGCCGCGGGGTCATGGTCAGGCGGATCTCGGGTTTTCGGCCCAGCAGGCCCAGGCCGCTGCAGGGCACGTCCATGAGCACCAGGCCCGCCTGGCCGTCGTAGGCGGCCAGTGGATCCGGCGTGCCCGCCGGCAAGGGGTCCATGGCGTTGGCACGCAGGGTCTTGACAGACCCCAGGCCCAGGCGCGCCAGCTGGTCGTTGACCAGCGCCAGGCGGTTTTCATGGAGGTCACAGGCGACCAGTGGGACGCCCGGACCGTGGCGTTCGATCAGGTGGGCGGTCTTGCCGCCGGGTGCGGCGCAGCAGTCCATGACCAGCCCCTGGGGCCGGTCTCCAGCCACCAGGCCAACCAGCATGGCGGCTTCATCCTGGACAGACACCAGGCCCGCCTGGTAAGGGGGCAGGCTGGCCACCGAATGGCCGGCCAGGACCAGGTGGATGGCCTCGGGCAGGTAGCGGCCCGGCCGGGCGTCAAAGCCGGCCTGGCTCAGCGCGTCCAAAACCGCCTCCCGGCTTGTCCGGCGGCGGTTGACCCGCAAGGTCACATGGGTCTGGGGTGCCAGCAGGGCCTGGCCCAGCTGCCAGGCCTCATCCGGGCCCAGCCAGCTTTGTAAACAGGCATAGAGGTCCCGGGGCAGGGCCAGCTGCAGGGCCGCGTCATCGGCCGCAGGCCGGACCGGCTCCCTGGCCAGGCGGCGCAGGACCCCGTTGACAAAGCCGGTCGCCGCATGGCCGGCAAAGGCGCGGGTCAGGCGGACCGATTCATCCACGGCCGCCCGGGCCGGCACCGACCGGGACCAGACCAGCTGCCAGACCCCCATGCGCAAGACAACCCGCACACGCGGGTCCAGGTCAGCCACCGGCCGGCTGCTGACCTGGTTGATCAGCCAGTCGCAGGTCACCGTCCGGGTGATGGTTTCATAGACCAGGGCAGTTGCAAAACGGCGGTCGAGGGGCGACAGGGCCAGGGCATCCAAGCGGTCGCGCAGGCTCAAGTTGGCGTAGGCCTGGCCTTCGTAGACCGCCAGCAGGACGTCCGCCGCGGCCCGCCGGGCCCGGTCTGGCGGCCGCCGCTTAGGCTGTTTAGCGGGAGCGGTCATTGCGCCCCCGTGCCAGGAAGATGAGCCTGGCCAGGCTCATGAAGGCCATGAAGGCCGATGCGACATAGGTCATGGCCGCGGCCCGAAGCACCCGCCGGGCGCCCGGCAGCTCCTGGTCGGTTAAGAGGCCCTGCTCTTCGATGACCCGCAGGGCCCGCCTGCTGGCGTCCAGCTCAACGGGCAAGGTGACCAGGTAAAAGAGGACCGACGCCGAAAACAGGATGATGCCGATGTTGGTTAAGAACGAGCTGAAGATGAAGCCGATCAGGATCACATAGGGCCCGATGCTTGAACCGATCTGGGCCAGGGGGACCAGGGCCGTCCGGAGCTGGTTGGGCCAGTAGGCCTCCTGGTGCTGGACCGCGTGGCCGGCTTCATGGCAGGCCACCCCGATGGCCGCAATGGACGGGCTGTCGCAGGTGGCGTCCGACAGACGCAGCACCTGGTTTTTCGGGTCGTAGTGGTCGGTCAGGTGCCCCGGGGTCCGTTCCACCCGGACCCCCTGCAGGCCATAGCGGGACAAGACCAGGCGGGCGGCTGTCTGGCCGGTGTGGCCGGACCGGGCCGGCACCCGGCTGTAGTGTTCAAAGACGCGCGTGATGCGGTTCTGGGCCCACAAGACGAGCAGCAGGGCCGGCAGGATCAAAACCAGGTAGCTGGGGTCCAGGAAAAAGCCGTAAGGTCCGGGCATCCAGCTGGCTACAAGCAGGGTCATGCGTCAGGTCCTCCCATTGTTTGCCCCAGGCGGTAGTTGTGAGCGCAGTCGCGGCAGTGCAGGCGTTTGCCCGATGCCGATTGTATTTCCAGCAGGTCGATGGCCCCGTCGCCGCAGGCCACGCTCATGGCCGCCGGGCCACAGGCGCAAATGGTCCCCGGCTTGTGCTGGCGGGCCAGCTGGCGGATAGCCGGGTCGGTGGTGACGCGGGCCCGGTGGATCTTCATGCGCTTGTCCCCGCACCAGGTGTAAGCCCCGGGCCAGGGCACCAGGCCGCGGATGAGGTTGTGGATGGCCTGGTCGCCCAGGGTCCAGTCGATCTCGCCCACCTGGCGGGTCAGGGGCCGGATGACCGATGCCCGGGCCTCGTCCTGGGCCTGGGGCTGGATGCGGCCGGCCAGCCAGTCGCACACCACGCCGGGCAAGAGGGCCGCCCCCAGGTCAGACAGCGCCTGTGACAAGCGGCCGGCATCCATGTCGTCTGGGATGGCCAGGGACCGCTGGGCCAGGATGGGCCCGGTGTCCATGCCTTCGTCCATGAGCATGATGCTGACGCCGGTTTCTTGCTCCCCGCGGATGATGCTCCACTGGATGGGGGCCGCCCCGCGGTAAGCCGGCAGGAGCGAGGCATGGACGTTGAGGCAGCCGTGCGGCGGCAGGTCCAGCAGGGCCTTGGGCAAGATGTTGCCGTAGGCGGCCGTGACGATCAGGTCCGGCGCCAGGGCCTTGAGCGTTTGGTGAAAGGCCTCGGTCCGCACCGATTCAGGCTGCAAGACAGGCAGGCCGTGTGCCAGGGCCGTTTGCTTGACCGGCACGGCCAGCCGCTTCATGCGCCGCCCGCTGGGCCGGTCGGGCTGGCAAACGACAGCCACCAGCTCAAAGGGGTGCTTGATCAGCGCCTCCAGGGGGGCAACCGCAAAATCGGGGGTTCCCATGTAAAGCAGTCGTGCGCTCATGTTTGGATCAGCTCACCAATCACCTTGTCGGTAAAAAGCGTGCCGTTGAGGTGGTCGTATTCGTGACAGGCACATACGGCCAACAGCCCGTCGGCTTCCAGGGTGAAGGGCTTTCCGTCCCGGTCCAGCGCCTCCATGACGACGCGCTGGGGCCGTTCCACCAGCCCCCAGCGGCCGGGAACCGACAGGCAGCCTTCCTGGCCTTCCTGGCTGCCGTCACGGGAGATCAGTTTGGGGTTGATCAGCACATAGGGTCCTGTTTCATCGCCCAGGTCCATGACAAAGAGGCGGCGCAAGACCCCCACCTGAACCGCCGCCAGGCCGATGCCGTCGGCATGGGCCATGGTTTCCAGCATGTCATCGATCAGGGTCTGGATGCGCGCGTTGACCTCGGTCACGTCGCGGCTGACCTTGCGCAGCAGGGGGTCTTCATCTGTGAGAATCGTTCGCAGGGCCACGTCCATCATCCTTTCTGCGTGTTATCCCAATGTATTATACCAGATGTCCACCGGCTCATCGGTGCAGTTTGTTACCTGTCCGCTAGAGCATCTGGTAGGGGTCAAAGTCCACCGCCACGGCCACGTCCTTGAAGGCGGACCGGTCCACCACAGGGGCCAAGAAAGCGGCCAGCTGGCGCTGGGTGCTGCCCTTGACCACCAGCCGGTGGCGGTAGCGGTTGCGCAGGCGGCGCAGGGGCGCCGGACCCGGCGGGAAGAGCTGGATGGCCGCCCAGTCGTCTGAGGCCTGCTGGCGCGCCTGGCAGGCGGCCGCCAGGGCCTGGCTGGCCGCCCGGGCTGGTTCGTCCGCCGCGGATGAACAGGTGATCAGGCAGACCGATCCGAAGGGCGGGTAGGTCATGCGCTTGCGAAAGAGCAGCTCCTGCTGGAAAAAACCGGTGAAATCCTGGGCCGCTGCAAAGCGGATGGCGTAATCATCGACATTGTAGGCCTGGATGAGGACCACACCCGCCTGGTCGCCGCGGCCCGAACGGCCGGCCGCCTGGGTGATCAGCTGGAAGGCCCGTTCGGAGGCCCGGAAATCGGACAGGCCCAGCATGAGGTCGGCCGACAGGACGCCCACCAGGGTCACATTGGGGTAATCATGGCCCTTGGCAATCATCTGGGTGCCGATCAGCACATCGGCCTCGTGGTTTTCAAACTGGGCCAGCAGGCGGGCGTGGGCGCTGCGGCCGATGGTGGTGTCCTGGTCCATGCGCAGGGTCCGGGCCTGGGGGAAGGCCTGCTGAAAGGCCGCCTCAACCTGCTGGGTCCCGGCGCCAAAGCGGCCGATACGGGTGCCCTTGCAGGTGGGACAGGACTGGGGCATGGCCTTGATGCGGCCGCAATAATGGCAAATCAGCTGGTCGATGGAGGCCAGGCCTTGCTGCTGGGGGTGGGAACGGGTGTGAACCGTCATGGACACGCTGCAGGAAGGGCAACGCAGGATCTGCCCGCAGTCGCGGCACAGGACAAAGCCCGAGTAGCCACGCCGGTTGATCAGGATCATGGCCTGCTGGCCCCGGGCCAGGGTCTGTTCCATGGCTTGGATGAGCTTGCGGCTGAAGATGCCGCGGTTGCCGTCGGCCAGCTCCTGGCGCATGTCCACCACCTGGGCACGGGCCAGGCCGCCGGCACCGATCCGGTCCGGCAGGACCAGCAGGCGGGCGTAGCCCATGGTGTGGCGGGCGTAGGTTTCAACCGAGGGGGTGGCTGAGCCCAGGACCAGGACAGCCCCATGCTCGCGGGCCCGCATGCGGGCCACCGTCCGGGCGTGGTAGCGGGGGTTGCTTTCCGATTTATAGGAGGCCTCCTGCTCTTCGTCCACAACGATCAGGCCGATCTGGCGCAGGGGGGCGAAGACAGCAGACCGGGCACCCACCACCAGCAGGACATCACCGCGCAGGATGCGCTGCCACTGTTCGTGGCGCTGGGCCGGGGTCAGGCGGCTGTGCAAGACGGCGATGGCGGCCCCGAAACGGGCCTGCAGCCGCGTCATCATCTGGGGGGTCAGGGAAATTTCCGGCACCAGGATGATGACCCCCAGGCCCTGGTCGACCACAGACCGGGCCGCCTGCAGGTAGACTTCGGTCTTGCCGCTGCCGGTGATGCCGTAGAGGATCTGTTCGGCCGGTTGCTCGGGCCGGGGGCCCTGGCGGATGCGGGCCAGGTCTTCCAAAATGGCTGAAATGGCCTGCTGCTGGTGGCGGTTGGGTTCAAAGGGGGCCTCTAAGGCGGGCGGTTCCGTCAAGAGCTCCGGCCGGGGCACCGCCTGGGTGAACTGGCTGATCCAGCCCCTTTTCTCCAAGGTTTGCAGGACCGACCGGCTGACATGGCAGGCGCTCATGATCTCCTGGACCGGGGCCTGGCCGCAGTCCAGCAGCAGCTCAACCACCCGCTGCTGGCCCAGGCGGCTGAGCTCGCCTTCCGCCAGGCGGCGGGCCGCCTCCTCGGGGTCGATCAGGCTGGCAAAGCGGACCGAACGGTCGCCGACGGCCGAAACGGCAGCCGGCACCATGCTGCGCAGGGCGTCGCCCATGGCGCACAGCCAGCGTTCGCGCATTTCAGCGGCCAGGCTGATCTGGTCCGGCCAGAGCACCGGCCGCTCCGACAGCAGGCGCCCGATGTCTTTGATGGTGAAGTGGTCGTCCGCTGGCGCCTCAAGGCCCACCACAAAGGCACGGGCCGGCTGGCTGCGGGTGCCAAACGGCACCTCAACCAGGCTGCCAACCGACAGGGCGTCGGCCAGCTGCGGGGGAACCCGGTAGGTGAAAGGGCGGTCAAAGGCACGTGTGGCATCGGCCAGGATGACCTGGCAATAAGCGGACACCGGGTCACCTCCTAGGGCAGCCAGTCAAAGAGGTCCATCTGGCTGGATTCGGGTATCTGCGTCAGGCAGCCGGCCTGGGTCAGCTGTTCCAGCACAGCCGGGCCAATGCCGGCACGCATGACCAGGTCCTCCTGGGTCTTAAAGGGGCCCGCCTGCCTGGCGGCGACGATCTGCCGGGCCAGGGCCGTGCTGATTTGCGGGATGGCGTTGAGGGGGGGCAAGAGCTTGCCCGGTCCCACCCAGACAAAGGCGCTGGCATCGGAGGTGTGTAAATCGATGGGGTCAAAGGCGATGCCGCGCAGCTGCATTTCCTCAACCAGCTCCAGGATGTAGTACTGGCGCTGCTCGCGGTCGGTCCTGTTGCGAAAGCCCCGGCGCAGCTCCTGGCGCAGGCGGCTGATCTCCTGTGGCGGCTGGCACATGAGGGTGCTGTCAAATTCATCGGCCCGGACCGTGAAGTAGCTGCAGTAGTAGGCCTCCGGGTGGTAGACCTTGAACCAGGCGATGCGCAGGGACGACAAGGTGTAGGCCACGGCGTGGGCCTTGGGGAACATGTAGCGGATTTTCTGGCAGGAGTTGATGTACCAGTCAGGCACACCCCGCTCGCGCATGGCGGTCTCCTGCCGGGCGGTCAGTCCCCGCCCCTTGCGGACCCGCTCCATGATGTCAAAGGCCATCTTGGGGGCCAGCCCGTGGTAGACCAGGTCGGTCATGATGGTGTCCCGGCAGCCGATGACGTCTTCAATGGTGCAGGTGCCCGACCGGATCAGGTCCTGGGCGTTGCCCTTCCAGACGTCGGTGCCGTGGGACAGGCCCATGAGCTGGACCAGGTCGTAAAAGCGCGTGGGCCGGGTCTCGCGGATCATGTCCCGGGCCATGAAGGTGCCCAGCTCCGGCAGGCCCAGCGTGCCGCTGGCAAAGGGGGCCTTGCCGTCCGGGATGCCCAGGGCCTGGGTGGACTGGAAGAGCGACATGACCTGGGGGTCGGGGATGGGAATGGCGGTCACATCGACACCGGTCAGGTCCCCCAGCATTTTGTGCATGGTCGGGTCGTCATGGCCCAGGATATCCAGCTTCAAGATGGTGTCGTGCATGGCGTTGAAGTCAAAGTGGGTGGTGATGGTCCCGTTCTCACGCCGGTCGGCCGGGTGCTGGATGGGGGTGAAATCGAAGATTTCCCGTTCCTTGGGCACCACAACGATGCCACCAGGGTGCTGGCCGGTCGTGCGCTTGACGCCGATCAGGCCCCGGGACAGGCGCAGCAGCTCCGCCCGGGTCAGGAAGCGGTCCTGGGCTTCAAAGTAGTTGCGCACGATGGCCTGGGCGTTTTTTTCCGCATAGCCGCTGATGGTGCCGGCCCGGAAGGTGTGGTCGGGGCCGAACATGTCCTCGATGAAGCGGTGGGCCTTGGGCTGGTAGATGCCTGAAAAATTCAGGTCGATGTCGGGCTGCTTGTCACCGTCAAAGCCCAGGAAGGTTTCAAAGGGGATGTCCTGGCCGTCACGGTTCATGGGCTGGCCGCAGTCGGGGCAGGCCCGGGCGGGCAGGTCAAAGCCTGAGCCCACCGCGCCCGTCTGGTCAAAGGCGGTGTGGTGGCAGCTGGGGCAGACGTGGTGGGGCGGCAGCGGGTTGACTTCTGTGATGCCACACAAGGTGGCCACCAGCGACGAACCCACCGAGCCCCGGGAACCGACCTGGTAGCCGTCTTCGTTGGATTGCTTGACCAGGCGGTGGGCGATGTAGTACATGACGGCAAAGCCGTTGTCGATGATGGACTTGAGCTCACGTTCGATGCGATCCTGGACCAGGGCCGGCAAGACGCCATCCCGGCCGTAACGCCCCCTTGCGGCCGACCAGGTCAGCTCTTCGACCGCCTGGGCGGCCCCGTCGATGTCCGGCGGGTAGGAGCCCTGGGGAAAGGGGGTCAAGCCGGCCTCAACCGCGTCGGCGATGGCCTGGGGGTTGTCGATGACCACCGCCCGGGCCTGGTCGTCACCCAGGTAGGCGAAGGCCGCCAGCATCTCGTCTGTGGTGCGCAAGGACAGGTCTGTGGGCTCGTTGGCATCCGGATAACCCTGGTCGTGCAGGAGCATGCGCCGGTAGAGCTCGTCTTCCGGGTTAACCACATGCACGTCGCAGGTGGCGCAGACGGGCCGCTTGGCCCGCTGGGCCCAGGCCACGATCAGGCGGTTGATGGCTTGGAGGTCGTCTGGTGTGGTCAGGCCGCTTTGCGGGTCCCTCAGGTAGAAGGCGTTGTTGCCCAGCGGCTGGATTTCAAAATAATCGTAGAAGTAGGCCAGGCGCCGGCCCTGGGGGCTGGCCAGGTCCTTGAGGGCCTGGTCCAGGCTACCCCTTTCACGGTAAGCCTGCAAGGCCGCCTGGTAGATCTCCCCCCGCTCGCAGGCGCTGCCCACGATCAGGCCGTGCCTGAAATAGGTCAACAGGCTCTTGGGGATGCGGGGCCGGTAGTAGAAATGAGACAGGTGCGAGGCGGACACAATCCGGTAGAGGTGGTAGAGGCCCAGCAGGTCCTTGGCGATCAGGATGACATGATGGACCGGCAATTTGTGGCCGGCCTCATCGTCGATAGATGGGCTGCCGGCCAGCTGGTTAAGCGCCTGCAGGTCCGCCGCCCCGCTTGTTTGCCAGAGGCGGCTGAAGACCTGGCCGGTGGCCAGGGCATCGGCCAGGGCCCGGTGCGCCTGGTCCAGGTCCACGGCCAGGTCAGCCGCCACCAGACCCAGCCGGTGCCGCTTCAAGTGGGGCAGCAGCAGGCGGGCCAGGGGCAAGGTGTCGATCAGGGGCTGGTTGAACTTGAGGGTGGGGTCGGTCTTGCCGGGTGTCCGGGTGCCCTCATAGCGCAAAAAACCCACGTCGAAAAAGACATTGTGGCCCACCAGGGGCAGGTCAGCCAGAAAGACAGACAGATCGCGCAGGACCGACAGGGCATCCGGGGCATCGGCCACCATCTGGCTGTCGATACCGGTCAGCTCGGTGATCTTGGCCGGCACCGGCTGGCCCGGGTTGATCAGCTGGCTGAAGCGTTCCCCGGCCACAAAGCCACCCTGTCCGTCGGGCTTGAAGCGGACGGCCGCCACCTCGATCAGGCGGTCCCTGGCCGGGTTCAGGCCGGTGGTTTCAACATCCAGGGCGATGAAGCCCTGGTCCAGGCTGGCCCCTTCACAGGCCCAGGTGACGGGGTCACCGTCGTCAACCAGGTAGCCTTCCAGGCCGTAAAGCACCTTGAAGGGCTGGCCCTGGCGGTTGAGGGCGGCACAGGTTTCAGCCGCCTCTGGAAAGGCCTGGACCACGCCATGGTCGGTGATGGCCAGGGCCGTGTGGCCGAAAGCGGCGGCCCGCCGGATCAGCTGGCCCGTGTCACAGACCGCATCCCGGGCGCTCATCTTGGTGTGGGCGTGAAGTTCCACCCGTTTAAGGGGGCTGTCGTCGCTGCGGTCCGGCCAGGCCGGGGCAGCCTGCAGGCCCAGGACACGGGCCTGTAAATCCTTGGTGTACTGGGCATCAAAGCTGATTTCCACAGCCGCCCGCATCATGGCGTCCTCGGTCAGCTGCTGCAAGAGCCGCTCCCCTTCATCGGGGCGGACAAACAAGAGACAGGCAATTGAACTGGTGCGGTCGGTCAGGTTGAATTTAATCAGCAGGCGCGTCCCGTCACTGACGCTGCGGCTTTCCAGGCCAAAGACCTGTCCCTCTATCAGGGCCAGGCCCGTTTCACTGTTGAGGGCCTGGATGGCCACGCGTTTGAGCTTGGCCTGGATGCGGCCCCACAGGGCTGGTGTCCGGGCCCGGGCCGCTTCAGCTGCTGCCGGTGGACGGCTCGCCTGGGGCGGTGGACGCCGGTCTTTGTCGTTTTCATGGGCCTGGTTGGCCCGTTTCTGGTGGTGCTGGCTCAGCTGCCGGGCATAGGTGAACAGGCAGGCCGCATCCGTGCTGTTGGCCCGCAGGCACCAGCTGACGGCAGCATCCAGGTGCTGGGCAAGCCAGGCTTCCAGGGCCTGCATGTGCCCATGGGTCAGGACGTGCCGGCTGGCATCGGCCACGGATAAAACCACCTGGTCCCCTTCAGCCGACAGGCTGGCATCTTGCAAGAGGGAGGCAACCAGGGCATCCCGCCGCCAGAGGTGGCGCATGAGCCAGGCCTTGAGGGTGGACACGTAGGTGCTGGCCAGCTCACCGGTCAGGGTCTGGGGAAAGGCCTGCCGGACCAGGACCTGGGCCAGGCCCAGGCCTTCTTCCAAAAACGCTTCCAAGTCACACAGGTCCCGGGCGGCCAGCGGCTGCCCGGTTTGCAGCGAGACCGTCAGGCGCTTGTCCTGGGGGCTCATGGCCAGGCCGGTGACCTGGCCTGGCAGCCGGGCCAGCTGGTCTGGCAGGGGCCCGGTCAGGCCCAGTGCCTTAACAAAATGCTCAACCGTTGCCTGGGCCATGGCTTGCTTCCCGTTTCTTGCTGCGCAGGCGGGCCAGGGCGGCCACTTCTTCCATGAGGGCGTCAACGGCCTGCTCTTCGGTCACCTTGCGGACGACGCGCCCCTCCTTGAAAATCACAAAAGACCCCTGGCCGCCGGCCAGGCCCACATCGGCCTGCCGGGCTTCACCCGGCCCGTTGACCACACAGCCCATGACGGCAACCGTCAGGGGCTCGTCAATGGCCTCCAGGCGGTCTTCCACAGCGGTGGCGATGGCCTGCAGGTTGACTTCGGTCCGCCCGCAGGTCGGACAGCAGATCAGGGTGGGCCCCCGCTCCCGCAGGCCCAGGGTCTTGAGGATCTGCCAGGCCGCCTTGACTTCTTCAACGGGGTCTGCGGTCAGGGACACGCGCACGGTATCACCCAGGCCGTTGATCAGCAACGACCCGATGCCCACAGCCGACCGCACGAGCCCGCCGCGCAGGGTGCCGGCCTCGGTCACCCCGATGTGCAGGGGGTTGTTGGTTTGTTGGGCCAGCAGGCGGTAGGCTTCAACGGTCAGGACCGGATCAGATGCCTTGATGGACAAGACCAGGTTGTTAAAATCGCAGGCCTCCAGCTGGCTTTTCGCTTCGAGGACCGAAGCGACCATGGCCTGGGCGTTGACGCCGCCGTGGGCCCGGCGCATGGCTGGGCTCAAGGAGCCGGCGTTGACCCCCACCCGGATGGGAATGCCGCGCGCGCGGGCGGCATCAGCCACTTCTTTGAGGCGGTCCGCGCCGCCGATGTTGCCCGGGTTGATGCGGATTTTATCCGCACCGGCGGCAATGGCAGCCAAGGCCAGGCGGTGGTCAAAATGGATGTCGGCCACCAGGGGCAGGGGCGAGCGGGCATGGATGCGGGCAAAAGCCCGGGCCGCCGCCTGGTCGGGAATGGCCAGCCGGGTCAGGTCACAGCCAGCCGCTTTGAGCTGGTGGATCTGCTCCAGGGAGGCTTCCACGTCCCGGGTGTCCGTGTTGTTCATGGATTGGATGGCAACCGGCGCCTGGCCACCGATGGGCAGGCTGCCGATATAAACCGTTTGTGTCCGGTGGCGTGTAATCAAGACCATCACCTCACCTGTCAGCGGCCGGTCAGCCGCAAGAGGTCAAAGAGCAGGGCAAAAAGGGCCAGGGCCACGATAACGGCAATGCCGACCAGGCCGATCAGGTTTTGCAACCGGGCCGACAGGCGCTTGCCGCGGATGGCCTCCAGACCGATCAGGATCAGGTGGTGGCCGTCCAGGGGCGGAATGGGCAAGAGGTTCATGAAGCCCAGGGTGACCGAAATCAGGGCAAACATCCAGATCAGCTGGTAGATTTTTTCCAGCAGCGGCTGGGGTTCTTTGACCACGTCGCTGATCATGGAGACCACACCGACCGGCCCGGACAGGGTGTCCTGGGGGCGGATGGTCCCGCGGAACATGGCCCCGATGCTCTTAAATGTCACTTTGACAATGGACCAGGACCACTGGACCGATTGCCAGAGGGCCGGCCCGGCCTGGCGGGACGACACAAAGACAAGGCCCCGGTCGATCGGGTCGCGGTAGCGGCTGGCGCGCATGGTCACCTGCAGCTCCGCTCCCCCGCGGATCAGGGTCAGCTGCAGCGGCTGGCCGGCAGAAGCTTCAACCGCCTGGGAAAAGGCCGCCATATCCTGGGTGGACACCCCGTCAGCGGTCAGGAGGATGTCACCGGCTTCCAAGACAGGCTGGCCGTCATTGGATTCAGGGTCGACTGAATCCACCATGATGTGGCCGTCAGCCTGGCCCTGGACCGTGATGCCCAGGCGGTAGGCTTCTTTCCAGGCCGGCTGCAAGGTCACGGTGCGCCGGCTGCGGCCTGGCCCTTCCAGCAGCAGCTGCAGGGGCTGGTCTTCCGCCAGCATCATGAGCTCGGCCGAATAGTCCAGGGTGGTCCGGATGCGCACGTCGTTGAGGCGGACGATGCGCTCCTGGGGCTGGACGCCTGCCAGCTGGGCCTGAGAACCAGGCAAGACCTCGCCGATGACCGGCAGGGTGTAGCCAAAGGAAACAAACAAAATAAAAAAAGCCAGGAGACCGGACAAGAGGTTGAGGGCGGGGCCGGTGGCGATGACACTCGCCCGTGCCCAGCGCGGCCGTTTGAAAAAATGGCCCGCGTCCATGACCTCGTCTTCATCGTCTGACAGCTCTCCGGCAAAACGCACCGACGCGCCAATGGGAAAGAGCTTGATGCTGTACTGGATGCCCTTGCGTTTCCAGGAAAAAAGCACCGGTCCCATGAAGATGGCAAATTCTTCGATGGTGAAGCCCAGCCGCAGGCCCGTGATGAAGTGGCCCAGCTCGTGGACCACCATCATGAGGCTTAAAATGAGGATGCCGATCACAATACCCATGGCGTCAGTCTTTCATCTCCTTGCTGCGGGCCGCTTGCAGCACAAAGGCCCTGGCCTCTTGATCCTGGTTCATCATATCATCAAATGTGAACGCTGTCATGAAGCCGGCCTGCAGGTGGTGGTCCAGGCAACGGGTCACCAGGCGGCTGATGGCCGGGAAAGAAATCCGGCCGGCCAGGAAGAGGCCGACGGCCGCCTCGTTGGCCGCGTTCATGACGGCCGGCGCCGTGCCGCCCAGGCGGGCGGCCTCATAGGCCACATCCAGCAGCGGGAAGCTTTGGCGGTCGGGCCGCTCAAAGGTCAGCGTGGCTGCCTGGGCGTCGAAGGGGTCAAAGGGACGCGTGTCAGAGGGCAGCCGGTCCGGCCAGGTCAGGGCATACTGGATGGGCAGCTTCATGTCCGGAAAGCCCAGCTGGGCCAGGACCGACCCATCGCTCAGCTCCACCATGGCGTGGATGATGCTCTGGGGGTGGACCACCACCTCGATGGCATCGACCGGGCAGTCAAACAGCCAGGCAGCTTCAATCACTTCCAGGCCCTTGTTCATGAGGGTGGCCGAATCAATGGTGATCTTGCCGCCCATCCGCCAGGTGGGGTGGTCCAGGGCCTGGTCAACCGTCACCGTGGCCAGGCGGTCGCTGGACCAGCCGCGGAAGGGTCCGCCGGAAGCGGTCAGGAAGAGGCGTTTGAGCTGGTGATGGGGCTGGCCGCTCAGGCATTGGAAGATGGCGGCGTGTTCGCTGTCCACCGGGATCAGGCGGCTGCCGCTTTTTTGAACCTCAGGCATGACCAGGGCACCACCGGACACCAGGGTCTCCTTGTTGGCCAGGGCGATGGTTTTACCGGCCCGGATGGCCGCCAGGACCGGTTCAAGGCCGGCAACGCCAACCATGGCCGCCATGACCAGGTCGGCCTGGGGCCAGGTCGCGGCGGTGTTGTTGCCGCTGCGGCCGGACAGAACCGTGATGGCCGGCTGGTGGCCGGCCAGTTGCTGGCGCAGCCAGGCGGCATCCGTTTCGCTTGCGATGCTGATGACATCCGGCTGGAAGGCCAGGGCCTGCTCAAGCAGGCGTGCTTTGTTGCGCCCGGCCGTCAATGCCGCAACCGGCCGCTTGAGGGCCTGGCAGACAGCCAGGGTTTGGCTTCCGATGGATCCGGTCGATCCCAAAACAATGACGCGTTGGTTCACGGACAACCTCCTAGACAAGCAGCTGGTGGACCAGGGCCAGCACCAGCGTGACGGGCAGGGTGAAAAAAGCGCTGTCAAAGCGGTCCAGCAGGCCGCCGTGGCCGGGCAGGATGGTTCCGAAATCCTTGACCGCGCAAAAGCGTTTAAAGGCAGAGGCGAACCAGTCTCCCAGCTGGGAGAAAAGGCTGAGGACCAGGCCCACCAGCAGGGCGAAGGGCAGGATGCGTGGGAACGCAAAGCGGTCCAGGCCCAGGCGGTCCTGGAAGAGCCAGAAGACCAGGACCTGCGAGGCCATGCTGCCCAAGAGGCCGCCCAGGCTGCCCTCCAGGGTCTTGTTGGGGCTCAGGCGCGGGACAATGGGCCGCCGGCCCAGGGTCGAGCCAACAAAGTAGGCAAACACATCAGAGATCCAGGGGGCGCTCAGGCCGATGACCAGCCAGACGGCCGCCTGGTCCAGGTGAGCCAGCATGAGCACACCACAGCTGGTTGGCCAGGCCACATAGAGCAGGCTGGCTGCGGTGGCCAGGGCCTGGGGAAAGGCCTGGGGCCCGTCTTTAAGCAGGCGGGCCAAAAGGGCGCTGCAGCAGTAAAAAGCCAGGACCAGACCGGTCAGGGCCAGCGACAGGACCAACTGTGCCCAGGCGGGCAAGCCGGTCTGAAGGCGGGCAAAAAACAGGGGCAGCACAGGCAGCAGGCTCCCCCCCAGCAACCACAGGCGGTTGGCCTGGAGGCGGCAGGCGGCCAGGGCCTTTTCCAGTTCCAGACAGGCGATGGCAGACACGGCCACAAAAAAGACAACCGTGGGCCAGCAGGTCCAAAAGCTGGGCAGGACCAACAGGGCCACCACCACGATAAACAGAAGGCCTGTCAGCACCCGTTCCTTCATGCCGGATCCACCCCGCCGTAACGGCGTTCACGTGCCGCATAGGCCTTGAGGGCCGCCACAAAATCCGCCTCGCCAAAATCGGGCCATAAGACGTCTGAAAACCACAGCTCACTGTAGGCGGCCTGCCAGAGCAAAAAGTTGGACAAACGCATTTCCCCGCTGGGCCGGATCAGCAGGTCCGGGTCGGGTACATCGGGCAGATAGAGGGCGCCTGCCACGGTCTCTTCCGAGATGGCCTGTGCCTGCAGCTGCCCGGATGCGACAGCCCGGGCCAGGGTGCGCATGGCCTGGACCAGTTCCCTTCTGCCCCCGTAGTTGAAGGCGACGATCAGCTGCAAGCTGGTGCGGCCGGCTGAGACCTGCTCGGCGTGGTCCAGGGTCTGCCGCACCCGCTCGGGCAGGTTGTCCCGTTCGCCGGCAAAACGCAGGCGGATGTCACGATCGGCAAGCTCTTCATCGTAGCGGTTGAAAAATTCCACAAAAAGATCCATGAGGGCCTCGACTTCCTGCGTCGGCCGCTGCCAGTTTTCGGTTGAAAAGGCGTAGACGGTCACGTAGCGGATGCCGTGGTCGATGCACAGCTGGCACAGGCGGTGCAGGTTTTCAGCACCGGCCCGGTGACCGGCTGTTCGGGGCAGGTGGCGTTTTTGGGCCCAGCGGCCGTTTCCATCCATGACCACAGCAACGTGGGCCGGAACCTCCTGCTCAGGCAGTCGGTCCGGGCTTGCGCCCCGTCCGGCGGCGGAACGGCCGGGCCAGAGCGAACGCCACAAGGCACGCAAACGCCGCATGTTCAGCCCCCTGAAAGAAGAACCGGGCGGCCATCGCCCGGTTGGTGTCTGGTTGAACGGTGATCGCCTGGCCTCATAGCTCCATGAGGTCCTTTTCTTTTTCTGTGACCAGGTCATCGATCTGGGCCACGTAGCGGTCGGTCAGCTCCTGGACCTGTTTTTCCACGTCGGCCATGGTGTCTTCGGTCAGTTCTTTTTGTTTGAGGTGGCCCCGGTATTTGTCCAGGGCTTCGCGACGGATGTTGCGGACGGCAACTTTGGCGTCTTCCGCATCGCGGTTGATGCCTTTGACCAGGTCGCGTCGACGTTCTTCGGTCAGTGGCGGAAAGATCAGGCGAAGCATTTTGCCATCGTTGTTGGGGTTGATGCCGATGTCCGAGGCCTGGATGGCCCGTTCAATCTGCTTGAGGGTGCCCGGGTCCCAGGGTGTTAGCGTGATCATGCGCGCTTCCGGTATCTGGACATTGGCCACCTGGTTGATGGGGGTTGGGACCCCGTAGTAATCGATGGTCACCCGGTCCAGCACATGTGGGTTGGCCCGGCCGGCCCGGATGGCGTTGAAGTTGTCTTTGAGGAACTGGATGGTCTTTCTCATTTTGTCCCGGTACGGTGTCAGGCTGTCTTTGGTCAGTTGGATCATGGCCATAGGTTACCCCCCCTTGAAACAGGCTCTGTTGGCGTTATTATAGCCGACTCGTATCAATTGTTCAACGAATCCGAGCGGATGATGGTGCCGATGGGATGGCCGCAGGCCATGCGCAAAATGTTGTCCGGGTCTGCCAGGCTGAAGACGCCGATGGTCATGTGGTTGTCGCGGCAAAGGGCAGCCGCCGTGGCGTCCATGACCTTGAGGCCCAGCTGCAGCACCTGGTCGTGGCTGATCTGTTCAAAGCGGACCGCATCTGCGTGGACCTTGGGGTCCTTGTCGTAGACCCCGTCGACCAGGGTGGCCTTGAACATGATGTCGGCCTCAATCTCTGAGGCCCGCAGGGCCGCAGCCGTGTCGGTTGTGAAAAAGGGGTTGCCGGTGCCGCTGGCGAAGACAACGACCCGACCCTTTTCCAGGTGGCGGATGGCCCGCTTGCGGATGTAGGGTTCGGCGATCTGGCGCATTTCAATGGCGCTTTGGACCCGGGTGACGGCACCAGCCTGCTCCAGGGCATCGGACAGGGCCAGCGCATTGACCGCGGTGCACAGCATGCCCATGTGGTCTGCCGTGACCCGGTCCATGTCTTCACTGGTCCGGCCGCGCCAGAAGTTGCCGCTGCCAACCACAATGGCCACCTGGACCCCCAGCTCGGTCAGCTTGCAGATGGTCTGTCCCAGGCGTTTAAGCGTGTCGCTGTCCAGGCCAAAGCCCTGCTCGCCCGCCAGGGCTTCACCGCTGAGCTTGAGCAAGATGCGTCGATAGGCTGCTTTCATGGTATCCCCCCTTAAAAAAAGGGCATGTCCTGCATGCCCTTGATGGTTGTTATTGAACCTGTTTCATAACCTCTTCAGCGAAGTTCTCCTCTCGCTTTTGCAAGCCCTCACCCAGTTCAAAGCGGACAAAGCGCCGCACCGAAATGTTTTCGCCGATGTGGGCGATCATCTCTTTGACCAGGGTTTCAACGGTCTTGTCCTCGTCTTTGACGAAGGGCTGCTCCAGCAGGCAGTTTTCCTGATAGAACTTGCTCAGGCGGCCTTCCACGATCTTGTCAACGATTTTTTCCGGTTTGCCTTCGTTGAGGGCCTGGTTGCGCACCACATCGCGCTCCCGGTCCAGGGCTTCAGCCGGCACCTCGTCGCGGGACACCCACAGGGGGTTCATGGCCGCAACCTGCATGGCAATGTCCCGGACCATTTGCTGGAAGGCTTCGTTCTTGGCCGCAAAGTCCGTTTCAATGTTGACTTCGATCAGGACGCCGACGCGGCCACCGGCATGGATGTAGGCATCCACAATGCCTTCTGCGGCAATCCGTGACATTTTCTTGTCTGCCGAGGCGATGCCTTTTTCCCGCAGCCAGTCAATCGCTTTTTCAATATCGCCATTTGTTTCAACCAGGGCCCGTTTGCAATCCATCATGCCTGAGCCGGTTTTGGCGCGTAACTCTTTAATTAATTCAATGCTGATAGCCATGGTACACCTCCGCGTTATGCTTGCGCTGCCTCTTCTTGTGCCGCTTGCGCGTCAGCCTCAGCTTCCTGGGCCTCTTGCGGGGCAGCCTGGTCCTGTTCGCCCTGGCGACCTTCCAGGACGGCATCAGCCATCTTGCCGGCGATCAGCTTGACCGCACGGATGGCGTCGTCGTTTCCGGGAATGATATAGTCCACTTCGTCAGGGTCGCAGTTGGTGTCCACGATGCCGACGATGGGGATGCCCAAGCGGCGGGCCTCACGAACCGCAATGTGTTCTTTGCGGGGGTCAACCACGAAGACGCAATCGGGCAGGCGCTCCATCTGGGCGATGCCGCCCAGGTTTTTTTCCAGTTTTTCCATCTCCAGGCGCAGCTTGGCCACTTCTTTTTTGGGCAGCTGCTCGAAGCTTGCGTCAGCTTCCATATCCCGGAGTTCAGCCAGCCGCTGGATGCGCTTGCGGATGGTGACAAAGTTGGTCAGCGTGCCACCCAGCCAGCGGTTGTTGATGTAAAACATGTCACAGCGCTCGGCTTCCTCACGAATGGAGTCCTGGGCCTGTTTTTTGGTCCCGACAAACAAGACGGTCCCGCCGTTCATGGCGACCTGACGCACATAAAGGTAGGCCTCTTCGATTTTCCGGACGGTTTTTTGAAGGTCGATGATGTAGATGCCGTTACGCTCTGTGTAGATGTACTCGGCCATCTTGGGGTTCCAACGGCGCGTCTGGTGCCCGAAATGAACACCCGATTCGAGCAGTTGTTTCATGCTGATTACAGCCATAGATGTGTCCTCCTGTTTTTCCGCCATGGGTGTGTGCCTGGCCGTTTTGGCTGGCAACAGGGTTCTTGTCCCATGTGTGTATTTGGTAAACCTTGACGATTGTACCACGTTTCCCTGGTGCTGGCAACCAGACCAGCCTTTTTCAGTTGCCTTATTCAGTTGCCTGCCCCGCGCTTTTTTAACAAGCCTTTACAGGGCCGGCCCCTTTCACGGTATAATGATCCGAGAGCATGAAAGCGAGGGCCTTCACCTATGATATCCAAATCCCTTATGACCCTGGCCAAGCGGCTGGATTGGACCCACCGGACCGAAGATGACCTGGTCTTTGGCAGCTACAACGGCTATTTGTTTTCCCTGGTCGATGGCAAGGGCTTCACGGCCTTTATCACGCCCCTGGCAGGCATCGAGCCGGGGGCCCTGGCGGCTGTCAGCCGCTACCTGGACGAAAACAGCAAGCAGCTGCAGCTGTTTAATGTCTCCATCAGCGATAACTTCCTGTGCGTGCGCCTCAAGTCAGGCCTCCTTCCCCTGTCGGCAGACAAGCTGGAAGACTTTCTGGGCCACCTGTCGGGGATCTTGTCCCTGAATGGGGTCCCGGCTGACCGCTGCCTGGTCTGTGGCCAGCCTGCCGAGAGCCAGGGCCTTTATATGGGTCTGTACTGCCCCCTGCACGCAGGCTGCCGGGACGCGGACCTGATCGATTTCACCCAGCCGGCCCAGAGCCCGGCACAAGACGAGGAGGCGATGCTGCCATGACCCCCGACAAGCAGCCACAAGCAGCCAGGATCCGCCAGCTGGCCCAGGCCATGGCCCACCGGCGAGCAGACATGGTCTCAGACCTGGTGGCCCTGTGTGCCATCCCCAGCGTGGCAGCTGATCCCCTACCGGGTGCACCCTACGGCCGGGAGACGGCCCGGGCCCTGGACTGGTTTTTAAAGCGGGCCGGCGCCTTGGGTTTTCGGACCGTCAACCTGGACAACCGGGCCGGCACCGTGGAGTTTGGCTCTGGAGATCCCCTGATCGCAGCCCTGTGCCACCTGGACGTGGTGCCGGCTGGCGACGGCTGGACGAGCGACCCCTTCCAGCCACAGGTGACCGCTGACCGCATCATCGGCCGGGGCACGGCAGACGACAAAGGCCCGGCTGTCGCTGTGCTTTACGCCATGAAAGAACTCATGGACAGCGGCTTTAAACCCAAGGGCCGCATCCGCCTGATCGTCGGCCTGGATGAAGAGCGGGGCAGCTCGTGCATGGCCCACTACGTCCAGGTGGCTGAAGTCCCCCAGGCCGGCTTCACACCCGACGCCTCTTTTCCGGTTGTCTATGCTGAAAAAGGCCTGTGCTGGCTGGAACTGGTTTACACGGGTGGCCAGGCAGCGACAGATCCCTTGCGCCTGGTGGGCGCCCAGGGCGGCAGCAGCGCCAACATGATCCCTGGCAGCTGCACCTTGACCTTTGCGCGGCCCGGACAAAGCGACCTGACCGTGACCCACACCGGGGCCATCGGACATGCCAGCACCCCCTGGGCCGGCCAAAATGCCATCAGCCTGGCCATGCAGGCGGCCTTTGAACGCCTGTCAGCGGCAGGCCTGGACCACCCCTTTGTCAGCTTCTACCAGCAGGCCATCGGCACCAGCTGGCGGGGTGAAGGCCTGGGGCTTATCAGTGAGGATGAGACCGGCCCCTTGACCCTCAACGCAGGCAAGCTGCTGCTGGACCCCAACGGCGCCCGGTTGACCCTGGATATCCGTTACCCGGTGACCCGCTCGTTTGACTGGCTGTGGGCAGCTTTGGCCAAGGCAGCCGACCGCTGGGGCCTGGCGCTCAAAGCCCTCGACCACCTGCCCCCCCTCCACGTCCCGCGCGATTCTTTCCTGGTTCAGACCCTCATGGATGTCTACACGCAAGCCACCGGTCATGTCACCCAGCCACTGGCCATGGGCGGCGGCACCTATGCCCGGAGCATGCCCAACCTGGTCGCTTTTGGCAGCAGCTTTCCCGGTGAGCCCGACACCTTCCACCAGGCCGGTGAATCCATCTCCATCGACCACTGGCTGGCGTCATCGGTCATCTACCACCGGGCCCTGATGGCCTTGAGCCGTTGAGTGTCACAGGCAGGAACAAAAGAGCAGGCAGTCAAAAAGGGGTCATGACAACAACCCGTCACGTACATTTTTGTGCCTGACACCTGCTGAATCACCGGTCAAGCCATCGAGGGAGCGTACGATCTTCTCATGGTTAGCTTTGATTGCTCCTGGCGCTCAAAATCTCGTGCTCTTGTTTCTTTAGAGGCCGATAAATATGAAACCTGGCTAGACGTTTGATCGATGCCCATTTCATGTTTGCTGCAAGCAATAAAACCCACCTCATCATGAACAACATCTTTAATGCTGCTCGTTCTTTCATTTCTTTCTTTCATGATGATGAAAATGTTACCCGCACCATCTGGTGTGGGTTGTGGCTGTTTGTCCCGCATGGGCTATAAAAATCGGCATAGCCGCCGCAGCGGCTATGCCGATTGTGTTAGAGCTTGTAACCCCTTGAGACAAGGGCCTCAGGGGTGGCTTTTTATGGGATGGGTCGAGGCATCAGAAATAGTCGTCCTCATAACCTGGCGGGTTGATGGGCTCCACTTCCTTGATGCTGATGCTGATGCGGCGGGTGTCATTGCTGACTTCCAGAACCCGGGCATCAATCTCCATGCCTTCAGACAGGACCTCATCCGGTTTGTTGAGCCGGACGTTTGAGATCTGCGAAATATGACACAGGGCATCCACACCCGGTGCGATTTCAACAAAGGCGCCGAAGGGGAACATGCGGACCACGGTGCCACGCACAATAGACCCAACAGGGAAACGCGATTCGACATCGTGGTAGGGGTCGTCTTCCGCTTTCTTGTAGCCCAGGGAAATCCGCTTGCGATCCGGATCGAAATCCTTGACGCGCACAGGAATCTCATCACCAACCGACACCACTTCTGATGGGTGCCGGATGCGCTGCCAGGACAGTTCAGAAATATGAACCAGCCCGTCAACACCACCGATGTCCACAAAGGCACCAAAGTCCGTCAGGCTGCGCACAATGCCGTTGTACTCATCGCCCACAGCAATGGTCTGCCACAGCTCTTCGGCTTTTTCACGGCGTTCCAGAGACAGCAGGGCCCGGCGGGAACCGGACACGCGCAGTCGCTTCTTGTCGGGATCAAACTGGGTGACCAGGATGTCCATGGTTTGTCCGCGGTAGGGCTCCAGGTCATCCACGATACCCATTTCCAGCTGGGTGCGGTGGACGTAAATGTCGACGCCGCCATAGCTGGCAATCACGCCGTCTTTGACCACGTTGACAATCTTGACCGAGATGGGTGTTTTCTCCTGGAAAGCCTCTTCGATCAGGCCCTTGTACTTGGTGAAATCAACGCGTGCCTTGGACAGGACAATCTCCTTGCCCATGTCGGAATTACGGATGTTACGCACATAGACATCAATTTCTTTGTGGGTGGCTACGGCTTCGTCCAGATCAAAATCAGGGTCTCCGTCAAATTCATGCTTGGGGATACGCCCTTCAGATTTGTCACGCACATCGACATAGACGAACTCGTTGTCGTAACGGATGATGGTGCCTCGAACCGTGATGCCGCGTTTGAGTTGCGGAATGTTGTCGATAAAATCAGTAAAGCTGATGTCACCGTTGTTCGAATCGTCCGTCTCGTCTTCGTCCGTCTCTTGAGCGGCCGGCTCCTCCTCGGTCTGGGCCACTGCTTCAGCAGCCGGTTCCTCGTCAGCCGTTTCGGGCTCAGCCTCTTCTTCAGCGGCCGGCTCCTGTGTTGCTGCTTCAGGCTCAGCTTCTTCTTCAGCGGCCGCTTCTTCGGCTTCAACCGCTTCCGTCGGGGCTGGCTCCTGCTCAGCTTCTGGCTCAAGGGCCTGTGTGGTTTCTTCCTCTGTGGCTTCTTCTGCAACGTCTTCAACAACCGTTTCGGTAACCGCTTCAGTCTCTTCGACCACCTGCTCCGTTTCGTCCACTGCTGTTTCTTGCGTTTGCTCGTTCACTTCTGCCTGAATGTCCTGTTGGGTCTCCTCACGGCCTTCCAACTCATTCTGCTTGACTTCTTGCTCCGTCATCGCCTGAATAACCTCCCTGATTATACGTTCTGGCGTAGACGCCCCTGCCGTGACCCCAACCGTCAACTGCCTCAGATCGTGTTCACGAACCAGGGCATGAATCTGTTCGGGGTCTTCAACAAGAACTGTCCACCCACATTGACTGTGACAGATTTCAAGCAATTTTCGGGTGTTGGAACTGCCGGAACTGCCAATGACTAGCATCAAATCCGCCTGTTTCGCGATTTCGCTGGCTTCTTTTTGCCGATCTTCAGTCGTAATACATATTGTATCAAAAATCTGTAACTTTGCAATTTTTTTCTGGAGAATCTCCCGGATTTTCTGGTATTCTGCGAATGAAAAGGTGGTTTGTGCGACTAATATCCAGTCTTTGTCTTCAAAGTCAGTCGCCTGCGCCTCCTCGGCTGACGTCAACAAGTGCCCCTGGTTGCCGCAGTGCCCATCAATACCGGCCACTTCCGGATGGCCCGGTGTGCCGGCGATGATGACCCCTTTACCCTGGCTGCAGGCCCGCTGGACAATGCGGTGGATCTTGGTGACAAAAGAGCAGGTGCAATCGACCACCGAACAACCCTTGTCTGTCAACAGGTCCAGCACCTCCGGCGACACCCCGTGGGCCCGGATCAGGACCGTCGAGCCCGGCTGGATATCCGCAATGGCATGGACCGTTTGCATGCCCTGCTGGTTGAGGGAGGCAACCACCTGGCGGTTGTGGATCAATTCCCCCAGCATGACAACCGGCGGGTCGCCGGGTGATCTGGGTTGCTCAACGGTCCGGTAGGCCGCTTCCACCGCCTTTTGGACGCCGAAGCAAAAACCGGCAGATTGAGCCAGCAAGAGCTTCATGGGGCCGCCTCCTCCGGCAGGGTGCCCAGCCGGTAGACGTCCTCCATGCCGATCAGGTCATAGACGCGCTGCATGATCCCCAGGCTGAGCCGGTCCAGCTGCCGGGCGTCCGGCTTGCCTTTCTTTTCCAGGCAAAAGGGCTGGCCAAAGACCACCCGGATGCGGGAAAACAGGCGAAAAGAGCCCTCAATGGCCACCGGCAGCACCGGCACCTGGGTTTTGAGGGCAAAGTGCACGGCGCCGTTACGGGGCAGGACCTGTGCGATCTCATGGGGCTTGACCCGCGTGCCCTGGGGAAACAAACCGACGACTTCCTCTTCCTTGAGGGCGGTCATAATACCGCGGGCCGCCGATAAATCCACCTTGTCACGGCTGACCGGGATGCAGCCCAGACGGGTCAGCAGCCAGGCCAGGAGCGGCTGTTGGAAGAGCTCTTTTTTAGCCACCCAGGACACCCAGCGGCCCATTTTGACGTGGATGGCAAACATGTCCAGGAAACTGGTGTGGTTGGCAACCAGGATCAGGGGCCCTTCTTGGGGCACATGCTCCAGGCCGTCGTAGTGCAGCCTGAAAAAAAGATGGACCAGGCCATAGCTCAAGCCTTTGAGAAAA
>CAYXIM010000003.1:0-15433 GCA_964465385.1 uncultured Oscillospiraceae bacterium | reverse complement strand
CCTGGGCCTGTCGCAAAGGTGCCAGGGCCCGCTGGCTGTCCTGCTGGTCCCGGTAGGCCATGTCGGCCTGTACCGCCTCCAGGCAGGCAGCTTCTTCCCCGGCTGCCTGCAAGTCAGCCAGGCGTCGCCGCGCCCGTTCAGTCAGATCAGCCGTCAGGAAAAACTTGTAGGGGGCATCGGGCAGGACAACCGTTCCGATGTCACGCCCGTCCAGGACCAGGTCCTGCTCAGCGGCCATGCGCCGCTGCATGGCGACCAGGTGGTGGCGAACCGCTCCCACGGCGCTGACGTCTGATGCCGCACGGGCCGCGGGAGAACTGCGGATGGCAGTTGTCACGTCCCGGCCGTCCAGGAGCACCTGCTGCCGGCCGCCGGTCAGGCGGATGTCCAGGTCTGTTTGGGCCAGCATGGCCGCCAGGGCCTCTTCAGAGCGCACATCGGTTCCTGTTTGCAGGGCTTTGTAGCCGATGGCCCGGTACATGGCCCCGGTATCCAGATAGACAATGCCCAGTTGTCGGGCCACTTGCCTGGCAATGGTGCTTTTACCGGCGCCGGCCGGCCCGTCTATGGCAATGTTCAAGCGTTTGTTCATATCACCCGGTGACCCAGTCCGATGGCTATTTCATTCAAGTGTAACAGACCAATGCCGAAAAAGACACACACCCCGATGTGGTCGTCCCAGCGGGCCAGGCCGATCTTGCCGCCCACGTTCAAACCAATGGCCTTGCTGATGATTTGCGAGACCGCTTCGCGGGCTGCGCCGGCGATGGCCCCCTCTTCCGCATGGGTGGCCTGGATCAGGCCCTCCCGCTTGGCGGCAACCACGGCCCGTTCCACAATCTTGGAAACCGAGGCGATGAATTCACCGCCAAAATCAACGGCAGCCGATCGGATGCCCTCCTGGCGCTGGGCCAGGCTGAGGGCCTTCTCCTCTTCCCGGCTGGCGGTCAGGGCCATGCGGATGGCCGCGGCAGCGGTCCGTTTGCTGTCAGCTGGCAGTGCTTCAATCATGGCTGGTGCCTCCCTTGTCATAGACATCAAATTCATCCCAGACGCGTTCCAACAGTTCCAGCCGCTCGGAAACCCGGACCTGCTTGCGGCTGCTGATCTCGGTGATCAGGGCGTTGATGACGCTCAGTGGCGCCACCAGCGAATCCGCAAAGGCGGCCATGTCCGAGGGTGCCAGCAAGGCCAGGTCCGCGTTTTGGGCCACGGGTGAACAGGCGCTGTCGGTCAGGGCGACCACGGTGGCGCCGCTGGAGCGGGCAAAGGCCATGGCCCGGATGGCCCGTTTGGAATAACGCGGGAAGCTGATGCCGATCACCACATCGCCGGGGCCGACCGATAGCATCTGTTCGAAGAGGTCGCTGACACCGGTGGTGTGTACCAGGCGGACCTGGTCGAAGATCAGGTTGAAGTTAAAGCCCAGAAAGGTGGCCAGGGAGGCCGCGCTGCGCACCCCCAGGATGTAGATCTTCCGGGCTGAGCAGATGGTGGTCACCACCTGGTGGAAGACCGACCGGTCCAGGGTCTGCTGGGTCCGCCTGAGCTGTTCCTGGTCGGCCAGCAGGACCGCCCCCAGCACGTCTTCCGGCGGCCGCCGGTGGCCACTGGCCCGCATGCGTTCAACAGCGGTCAGGCGGCCCTTGAGTTCCTCTTGCAAGGTCCGCTGGAAGTGCGGGTAGCCGTCAAAGCCCAGCTCCATGGCAAAACGCACCACCGTTGATTCGCTGACACCGGCCGCCAGGCCCAGGCGCGAGGCCGTCAGGTAGGCCGCCTCTTCGTAGCGTTCCAGGATGGTCCGGGCCACCGCCCGGTGGCCGCGGCTCATGGTCTGGGCCGACTCCCGCAGGTGGTTCATCAGGCTGTGCGGCCGTGCTGGGGTTTGCATGCTGCCTCCGATCATCCGGCACCGGCGGGTTTCCGGAATGGAAAAACCCGGCAGGCCAGCCTGGGGCTGTTCGCCACGGTGGTCATGCCGGGTTGTGCGTCATGATCTGTCTGGTCAAACCGGCTGGTAGCCGTCTTCTGCACTGCCGACCGCGTCGTCGACCAGGTGGCGCTGGGCCCGCCGCCACTTGAAAAATTTCTCGGCCACTTGCGGGAACATGGCGTAGGTGAGGATATCTTCCTCCTGCTCGATGTACTCAGCAGCCTGGGCTTTAATCTTGTCGTACTCAGGTTCGATGGCGTCTGCCGGCCGGTAGGTGATTGGTTCTTCATCACCCAGAATCTGTTTTTGAATCTGTGGGTCAATGGGTGCCGGCGTCTTGCCGTATTCGCCCTTGACCATGGCCTTGGACTCTTTGGGCACCATCTGGTAACGGGCGCCGTTGATGACGTTCATGACGGCCTGGGTGCCCACGATCTGGGAGCTGGGCGTGACCAGCGGCGGGTAACCGAAGTCTTTGCGCACCCGGGGCACCTCATCCAGCACCTCGTAGAGCAGGTCTTCTTTGCCGGCCTGGGTCAGCTGGGACACGAGGTTGCTGAGCATGCCGCCCGGCACCTGGTAGATCAGGGCATTGACATCGACGCCCAGGACCTTGGGGCTGATGATGCCCGACGCAATCCATTTTTCACGCAGGCCGCGGAAATGTTCGGCCACCTTGGTCAACCGGGTCAGTTGCAGGCCCGTGTCATAGGGGGTGCCTTCCAGCGTGGCCACCAGCGGTTCGGTCGGCGGCTGGGACGACCCCATGGCCAGGGGGCTCAGGGCGGTGTCCACGATGTCGCAGCCGGCTTCAATGGCCTTGAGGTAGGTCATGGAGCCCACCCCACTGGTGTAGTGGGTGTGCAGCTCGATGGGGATGGTCAGGGTCTCTTTCATGGCCTTGACCATCTCGTAGGCCTCGTAGGGCAAGAGCAGGCCGGCCATGTCCTTGATGCAGACCGAGTCCGCACCCATTTCCTCCAGCTGCTTGGCATCCTGGACAAATTTTTCAATGGAATGGAAGGGGCTGATGGTGTAGGAAATGCAGCCCTGGGCATGCCCACCTTCCCGGCGGCAGGCCGCCATGGATTGTTCAATGTTTCTGAAATCATTGAGGGCATCGAAGATGCGGATGATGTCAATGCCGTTGGCGATGGAGCGCTGGACGAAGTGGGTGACCACATCGTCTGCATAGTGCTTATAACCCAGCAGGTTTTGTCCCCGCAGGAGCATCTGCAGCTTGGTGTTGGGACAGGCGGCGCGGATTTTACGCAGCCGCTCCCAGGGGTCTTCGTTGAGAAAGCGCATGGCCGAATCAAAGGTGGCGCCGCCCCAGCATTCCAGTGCGTGGTAGCCGACCGCATCCAGGTCATGAAGGACCGGCAGCATGTCGTCGATGGTCATGCGTGTCGCCGCCAGGGACTGGTGGGCGTCACGCAAAATGGTTTCGGTGATTTTGACGTGTGTCATGGGGTTACTCCTCTCGCCGCATCAGTTGAGGCCAACCAGCGGGTCTCCTGCGTTGACGGATGCGCCTTTGCTGGTCCCGATGGAGGCCACCACGCCATCCCGGGGTGCCACGATCTCGTTTTCCATTTTCATGGCTTCAAGAATGCACAAGACGTCTCCTTTTTGCACGTTCTGGCCTACGGCCACCAGCACATCCAAAATGGTGCCCGGCATGGGCGCTGTGATGGCTTCGCCGGAAACCGCCGCTGGTGCGGCCGCTGCCGGGGGGGCCTGGGGCTTGGCTGCCGGAGCAGCCGCCGGGGCCGGGGCCGGGGTCATAACAGGCGCCTGGGCCGGAGCCCCCGCCACCTGGTCTGCTTCTTCAACTTCCACTTCATAGGAAACACCGTTGACTTTTATGATAAATTTTTTCATCCCTTTGTCCTCCGTTTATTCATTCACTGCCATCAGCAGGTCCAATGCGCTGATCAGGCGCGGCCGGGTCGCCGACGGATAAATCACTTCATCGACATGGCCCAGCGCGGCGGCCACCGCAGGCTGTGCCACCTCTTCATCGTAGCGGGCCACCAGGCGGGCGCGGTCTGCCATGGGCGTTTGTGAGGCGGCCAGCTCCTGGCGGTAAAGCACGTGAGCGGCCGTATCCGGGTTGACCACGGCGACTGAAGCGGTCGGCCAGGCGTAAACCAGATCGGTGCCACTGCTTTTGCTGCTCAAGGTCAGGTAGGCCGTTCCAATGGCCTTGCCAACCAGGATACCGATCCGGGGCACCGTCAAGCGCAGCATGGTCCGCATCAGGTCCGCTGCCTCACGGATGAGGCCGGCCTGTTCGGCCGCCAGGCTGATCACGTAGCCTTCCGCATCCACAAAGCTGATCAGGGGCAGGTTGAGCCGCTGACACAAACCGGCCAGGCGGATGGCTTTTCGGGCCATGTCCTGGTCCAGGCGCGGCTGCTTGTTGGCCAAAATCCCGACCGTGTGGCCGCCCAGGCGGGCCAGGCCCGTGATCAGGCCGGGGGCGTAAGCGGCAGACAGGGGCAGGAAGCTGGCCTGGTCCACCACAGCATCGATGACCTGCGCCATGTCGTAGCCCTCATCCAGGGCTGCGGCCAGCACATCCAGTTCCGGCTCGGTCCGGTTGGGGTCATCAGACGCGTCAGGCAGCTGGACAAAGCCCAGGCAGCTGTCCGGCAGGTAGGTCAAAAGCTGCTGGATCTGGCCGATCAGGGCCGTGTCGTCGGCAGCGGTCAGCGTGGCCAGGCCGGTTTTTTCCCGGTGGACCGCCGCCCCGCCGATGTCTTTGATGTCCATGCTCTTGTTCTCAACAGCAGAAACCACCATGGGGCCGTTCATGAACAGGCCCGCGTCTTCGGTCATCAGGACCACGTCACTGGCAGCGGCCATGAAGGAGGCGCCGCCGGCACAGGGGCCAAAAACAGCCGCAATCAGGGGAATTTGACCTGAGGCGTAGTCCAGGCTGGCCAGCACGCCACCCAGGCCCTCCAGGCCCAAAATACCCTCTTCGATACGGGCACCGCCCGTTTCATACAAACCAATAAAGGGAACGGCAGCATCACAGGCCATGGCGACCGCCTGGCTGATTTTCTCGGCATGCATGTGGCCCATGGAGCCACCGTAGACATCCGGGTCCTGTGCGGCGACAAAGACCAGCCGGCCGTTGATGGTGCCATAACCGGTCACCACACCGTCGCCGGGAACGCTTGGCCGGTTGCCACCAAAGGTCAGGCCGCGTGCTGTGACCAGGGCATTGAGTTCAACAAAGCTTTGCGCATCCAACAACTGCCCGATTCGCTGCCGACACCGGTCGGTCTGGGCTCGGGCAGCATCCAAAGCGGCACGCTTTTCGACATACCCCGTCATTTTCTCTTGTGATCCCATCATTTCACCTCGTATATCCTTTCTGACAAGACGCTCTACTGATCGCAGCAAGAAGCCGAACGATCACCAGATATGATTATAATTTAAGGATGGCAATAGTTCAACACCTCAAAAAGGCCAAAAACAAGGCCATTCAGGGGCTTCTTTTGGCCCCTTTTGGCGCAGGCTGGCCTTGAGGAAAAGAGCCCTGTCCGGTCGCTGGCCGCGATGGCCGGTCAGCCCAGGGACAGCACCCGGCTCTCGAAACCGGACCAGCCGGCAGAAAAGGCGTTGCGGGAAGGGACAAAAGACGCCTCCGGATCAATGCCCGAGGGGTGGCTTTCAAGGGTCAGCCGGTCTCCTTCAAACTCCAGCAGGTAAAAGGCACACGGGTATTCGCAGGTGGACGGCGCGATGACCTGGGTCAGGCTGGGGGTCTGGATGATGTCGCGCATGTGCCAGTGTCCCGACAAGCACAGGCGCACCGAAGGGTGCCTGGCCAGGAGGTCCTGCAGGGCCTGGCTGTTGCCCAGGTAGCCGATGCGCCGGCCGATCTCCTCAGCCGTCAGGCCCTGGACACGCCGTTGGTCCGGATCGAGCGAGGCCTGGTAGAAGGGCCGTGTCAACAGGGGGAAATGGGTGGCCAGGACCGTCAAGGGCTGGGGGTCTGCCTGCAGGATGCTTTGCAGCCAGCGCAGCTGCTGGGGGCGGATGATGCGTTTGCGCGGGTCACCGGCCACCGGGTCCAGCCGGCTTTCACGCACGGTCGAATCCAGCAAAATAAAGCGGATGGGCCCCAGGACAAAGGACCAGTCGGTGCCGCCTGTCTCCTCAATCAGGTGCTTGCGCACCGGCCCGCTGTCATGGTTGCCGGGCACCAGGCGGACCGGCACCCCCACCTGTTCCAGCTGGGCCAGGGCCGCCCGATAGGCCGACAGGGAGCCGTCGTTGGTCAGGTCCCCCAGGTGCAGAATCAGGTCTGGCTGGAGGCGGGTCAGGGCCTGGACCAGCTGTGGCAGCTGGGCCAGAGAACGGGTGGACAAGACGCGGTTCCAGCAAAAGCCATCCACCGCATCTGCTTGGGTGGTGATGTGGGTGTCAGATAACACCGCCAGGCGCAAGGTCTTTGCCATGGGAAACCTCCTGATCAAAGACGGCCCCGTTTGCGGAGCCGTCTGTCTGTGTTTATGAACCGTTTTGATTGGGTTTGCTGCGTTTCCAGTAGTCCACGAAGAGGGCCACAAAGAGTCCCAGCATGAAGCCGAGCACCGTGCCGATGGCCAGGTTGAGGGGTTTGTTGGGCGAAACCGCAGCGCTTGGCACGATGGCTGCCGAGGTGATGATGACGCTGCTTTTGCCCAGTTCAGAGGCAGCCGTCAACATGGCGTCTTTGTATTTTTGCTGGTAGGCGTCATAGGCCTGCTTGGCCATTTCCATGTCCCGGTTGAGGGCGTTGAAGCGGTATTCATCTTCGGTCAGCTGGATCTGGGCCTGGGTCAGTTCGTCCTCAAGCCGGGCCAGCTGCTGGTCCAGGGCGGCCTGTTCGCTGCTTTGCTGGATCAGCTCGGTCTGGATGCGAGCCAGGTCCACCTGCAGCAGGGCCTGGGACAAGGCGTCCTGGTCCAGGGTCAGGTTCAGCTGGGGGCCTGTGGGCACGGTTTTCGGATCCTGGCCCAGGGTCAGCCAGAAGGCCTCCAGGTCGATGCGGTCCGCCGGTTCCACCAGGCTGGCCAGGGCCACCAGGGTGTTCGTGTTGCTTTCGATGGACCGGGTCAACAGCAGCAGGTTCTTGCGGGTGCTGACCAGTTCCTCTTTGAGGGCCGTCACAGTCCCCTTGAGGACATCAATGTTGTCGTTTTCTTTCCAGTAATTGGCCAGGGCATCCGACTTGTCTCTGAGGTTGGCTTCTTCGGTGACCAGGCGGTCCTCGATCAGCTCAACAGCCTGCTGGCCCATGCGCTGGGTGTTTTCCGTGATAAAATCGATGAAGCTTGCAGCCAGGGTGTCGGCGATCTGGGCCGCCTCCTGGGGTGACTCCCGCCTGACTGAAACCTCCAGCAGGTTGGTGTCCTTGACGTGGTTGACGGTGATGGACCCGCGCAGGCCTTCCGGGTTGATCGGTTTGCCTGATGAACCCCGCAGGTCCAGTTTTTCGGCCGTCGCCTGCAAGACCTCCGGGGCAACGATCTGTTGCAGGTAGGTGTCAATGGTCAAGGTTGGAAATTTGGTCAGGTATTCCACCAGGTCGCCGTCCGCTTTCTTGGCCCCGGCCAGGTCGATGGGGCTGGCCATCAAGACCGTCTTGGCCTGATACAGCTTGGGCTGGATGGCGAAGCTGGCAACGACACTGAGCACAATGGCCAGCACGGTGATGCCGATGATGATCCATTTGCCGCGCAACAGGGTTTCAATCAGCTCGCGCAGGTTGATTTGATCGTTTTGTTTTTGGCTGTCCATATCCTGACTTCCTTTCGCTCGCCGCTTGCGTCTGCAGGGGCGAAGCCGCATTTATTATACGATCTACAGCGCGTTTTGCCAACCGCTTAAGGGTCTGTTTCGACCGCCTCCGGCTCTGCTTGCGCATCCGCCTGCTGGCCGAAGAGGGCGCCGGAAACAGCCAGCACCGACTGGTCAGACAGCGGCGGGGCCTCCTGCGGGCGCCCGGTGGCCTGGACGGGGTCCGCATCCGGGTCCGGCGACACCCGGTCCAGCCACTGGTCCAGGGAGATCTGACGGTCTGTGCCCGGCGGGTTGGTGCGGGTCAAGGTGGCTTCAAAGTCTTGCAGCGTCTGGTACATGAGCAGTTCCATGGGTGGCAGATCCCGGACGGAGCGGATGCCAAAATCCAGCAGGAAACGCTCGCTTGTTTCATAGAGGATGGGCCGGCCCGGTGAATCCAGCTGGCCGGCTTCCTGGATCAGGTTGCGTTCCACCAGGCGCAGGATGATGCTGTCGCTGTTGACGCCGCGGACGGCTTCCACCTGGGCACGGGTGACCGGCTGGTTGTAGGCCACAACGGCCAGGGTCTCATAGGCGGCCTGAGACAGAGGTGGCTGGTGGCGCGGTTGTAAAAGCCGGGCCAGCAGCTCTTTGAGTGCCGGCTTGGTGGCCAGAAAGTAGGCATCCTCCACCTGGCGCAGCACCAGGCCCCGGCCCGGGTCCCGGGCCAGGCGCTCGGACAGGTCCTGCAACCGCCGGCGCAGCAGGTCGGGGTCCAGGCTGGTGATGGCCTGGATGCGATCAAAAGACAGCGGATCTCCGGCTGCAAAGAGCAGGGCCTCCAGGCCGGCATCTGTCTGCTCGTCTGCCAGCATGTAAGCGTCTTCATGCGGGGAGCCTTGTGGCTGGTTTTTAGCGGTCATGGGGTCACTCCTCACGTACAACCGTCAGGTCAGAGCCGTTCCAGGCCAGGTCTTCGGCCTGGTCTGGCTGGCGCAGCTGGATGAGCATGACATCAAAGGGCTTGTTTTGCCGCACCTTGATCCGGTTGAGGCGCAGCAGCTCCAAGAGGGCCAAAAAGCCCACCACCTGCTGGGTCCGCGAACTGGTGCCCGGCGGAAAGAGGTCATGGAAAAAAAGGTTGACCCGGTCTTTCAGGGCCTGCCAGATGCCCCGGATGGTCTGGCCGATGGTGACGGGTTCGCGCTTGAGCAGGTGGTTGATGCGATCAGCCTGGTCCTGGAAGCGGGCCCTGTTCTGGGCCGTCAGCCGATCACAGGCGTCAAAAAAACGTGTTTTGCTGATGGGCCGCTGGTCCACCGGCCGGGGCAGAGCCAGCCGGGCCAAGGGCTCGGGGAGCCTGAGCAAGGACAGTGAAAAATGCTGATACTGGGTCTGGAGCTGGGCGGCCAGGGTCTTGCAGCGCCGGTAGGCCAGCAGACGCAGCACCAGTTCGTCACGGGGGTCTTCTTCTGCTTCCGGCCGTTTGGGAGCCGGCAGCAGCAGGCGCGACTTGATGTGCAGCAACGTGGAGGCCATGACCAGAAAGTCACTGGCCAGGTCCATGTCCAGCTGGTCCAGGTCATCCAGGTAGGCCAGGTACTGGTCGGTGATCTCGGCGATGGGAATATCGGTGATGTCGATTTCGTTTTGATCGATCAGGTGGCAGAGCAAATCCAGCGGTCCTTCGAACCGGCTGATACGCAGTCGCGGTGCCTGGGCTCTTGGCTGGTCTGCCATGCCTATAACCCGCTGTTGACCGCCTGGCGGACGATGGCCAGGGTCCCGGCGTGGTTGGCCAGGTGCAGGTCTCCTGTCGGCCGCGCGCCGCTGAGCATGCTTTGTTGCTTCATGTTTTTCTCCCGTCGGGGCCGGCTACCAGCCCAGCAGCCGCCACAGGGCCGTGAACACATATGCGATGGGGCGCCAGATGGCCCAGTTAAAGGGGGTGCTGACCACTTGCAGCAGCTGGCTCAAAGCGGACCTGGCAAACAAGACGATGAGCAAAAAGACCAAGCCGATGGTGCGCTCAACACGCATCAGTTTGTAATAGGCCCGGTCAGGCAGCAAGGAGCCGAAAACCTTAAAGCCGTCCAGGGGCGGAATGGGCAACAGGTTAAAGACCGCCAGAATGATGTTGTAAAAGTAAAAGAGGTAAAAAAGCTCGCTGAGGGCGGCTGTCAGGAAATGATCTGCCGGTGCCTTCACGAGGATGGCCAGGGTCTGGGTCACAAAAAAGAGGATGGTTGCCAGCGCAGCCAGGAGCAGGTTGGACATGGGGCCGGCCAGGCTGGTCAGCATGATGCCTTTCTTGACGGTGTGCTTGCGGTCAAAGCGGGCCGGGTTGATGGGAACCGGGCGGGCCCAGCCGATCCCGGCCAGCAAAAAAGCGATGGCGCCGATGGGGTCCAGGTGCTTGAGGGGGTTGAGGGTCAGGCGGCCCTGGCGGGCTGCGGTGTCATCCCCCAGTTTAAAGGCAACCCAAGCATGTGCCGCCTCGTGCAAAGACAAGGACAGGCACAAAATCAGGACCATAAACAAATAATAGCGGACGTTTTCCATGGGTAAACGGGACATCAGTCCGCTTAAGGCTTGCGTGGGCATGCGTTCACTCCTGTGACAGGCACCCTGCTTGTTGGTTTCATCCGATTATAGCACACTGACCGACAAGGTCGCCTCCTGGCCGTTGAGGTCCCAGGTCTTGCTGTTGGGCCCTGTCCCCTCCTCCAGGCGGTCCGCCAGAACCTCGGCGCTGATGCGCTGGCCATGCTTGGCCATGATGCCCGCAATGTGGGCGTTGCCACTGTGGCGTAAGACGATGCGGTCGGTCACTTCAAAGCCGCTGTCTTTTCGCATGGTCTGAACCTTGCTGATGATCTCGCGGACAAAGCCCTCTTCGATCAGGTCCGGGGTCAGGCGGGTGTCGATGGCAACGGTGGTGCCGCGGTCTTGCTGGGTGGCCAGGCCTTCGGGCTGGACACGTTCGATCAGCAGGTCTTCCCGGGCCAGGTGAACGGGCTGGCCGTCAACGCTGATGGTCAGGCCCGCTGTCTCGTCCAGTTCACGCAGGGCCGCGCGGCCGTCCAGCTGCGCCAGGGCCTGACTGACCGCCGGCAGCCGGGCACCCAGGCGGGGGCCCAGGGTGCGCAGTTGCGGTTTGAGACGGTAGGCGATCAGGTCGTCAGCCGTGTCTATGGGCTTAAGGTCCCGGATGTTGAGTTCATCCAGGATGATCTGCTGGTAGGCGGCCGGCAGGGGCCGGGGGGCTACCAGGTAGAGGGTCTGCAGGGGCTGGCGGATTTTAAGGTTGGCCGCGTTCCGGGCCGCCCGGCCCAGCACAACCACATCCAGGGCCGCCTGCATGTCTGCCTCCAGGTCCAGATCAATCAGGGCCTGGTCGGCTTGGGGGAAATCACACAAATGGACACTTTGCGGGGCCTGCGGCCGGTGGCTGAGGACCAGGTTCTGGTAGATGTTTTCGGCCATGAAGGGGGTGAAGGGCGCCGTCAGCAAGGTGACCGTCTCCAGCACAGTGCCCAGGGTCAGGTAGGCATGCACCTTGTCCTGTCCCATGCCCGGCTGCCAGAAACGCTCCCGGCTTCTGCGGACATACCAGTTGGACAGGTCATCGACAAAGGCCTGGATCAGGCGGGCGGAGCCGGTGATGTCGTAGCGGTCCAGGCGCAAGGTCACCTGCTCAACCAGGCTGTTGAGCCGGCTGAGCGCCCAGCGGTCCATCTCAGACAGGCGGTCCGGGTCAAAGGCGTGCTGGGTGGGGTCAAAGCCATCGATGCGGGCATAGAGGATATAGAAGGCGTAGGTGTTCCACAAGGTCCCCAGGTATTTGCGCTGCACTTCAGCCACAGCCTCAGGCGAAAAACGCGAAGGCAGCCAGGGCGAGCTGCCCACAAAGAAATACCAGCGGACCGCATCGGCGCCGTGGCGGTTCAGAACCGCCCAGGGGTCGACGACGTTGCCCTTGTGCTTGCTCATCTTCTGGCCGTGCTTGTCCTGGACATGGCCCATGACCAGCACATTGCGGTAGGGCGGCTGCTCGAAGAGGACCGTCGACAGGGCCATGAGCGTGTAAAACCAGCCCCGTGTCTGGTCCAGGGCTTCAGAAATGAAATCGGCTGGGAAATGCTGGTCAAACAGGGCCTTGTTTTCAAAGGGGTAGTGCCACTGGGCAAAGGGCATGGCGCCTGAGTCAAACCAGCAATCCAGGACCTCGGGGACACGCGTCATGCGGCCGCCACAGGCGATGCAGCGCAGGTGGACCCGGTCAATGTAGGGCTTGTGTAGCTCAATGTCGTCCGGACAGTCATCGGACAGGGCTTTGAGCTCAGCGATGCTGCCAACCACCTGTTGCTGGCCGCAGTCACAGGTCCAGATGGGCAGCGGCGTGCCCCAGTAGCGTTCGCGCGAGATGCTCCAGTCGATGACGTTTTCCAGGAAATGGCCAAAGCGGCCATCCCGGATGGTTTCCGGAATCCAGTTGACCATCTGGTTGTTGGCAAGCAGCTGGTCACGGACCGCCGTCATCTGGACAAACCAGGAGTTGCGGGCGTAATAGATCAGGGCCGTGTCACAGCGCCAGCAGAAGGGGTAGCTGTGTTCGTAGGGGACCGTTTTAATGACCAGGCCCTGGGCCTGGAGCTTGTCGATCAGGCCCGGGTCAGCATCCTTGCAAAAAACGCCCGCAAAGTCGGTCACCTCATCGGGCATGGTGCCGTCTTCACGGACCAGCTGAACAAAGGGCAGGTCGTAGGCCTTGCCCACCTCGGCGTCATCCTCACCAAAAGCCGGCGCAATGTGCACGATGCCGGTGCCGTCGGTCAGGGTGACAAAAGAGGCTTCCGTCACATAGTAGGCGGCCTTGCCGCTGGCCTCAACCAGCTTGCGGGCATAGGGAAAGAGGGGCTGGTAGCGTTTGCCAGCCAGGTCCGACCCCGACAGGCGTGCGATCACCTGGGCCTCTGGTCCCAGAACCGTTTCCAGCAGGGCCTGGGCCAGGTAGGTGCGGATCGTCCGATCCCCTTCCCGGGTTTGTGCCAGCACATAGGGCTCCTTGGGGTTCACGGCCAGGGCCATGTTGGAGGGCAAGGTCCAGGGGGTGGTCGTCCAGGCCGCCAGGTAGGTGTCTGGTTCGCCTTCAACCGGAAAGCGGACATAAACCGACTGCTCGGTCACGGTCTGGTAGCCCTGGGCCACTTCATGGCTGGACAGGGCGGTCCCGCAACGGGGACAATAGGGCACGATCTTGTGGCCCTGGTAAAGCAGGCCCGCCTCCCAGATTTTTTTCAACGCCCACCATTCGGACTCGATGTAATCGTTCTCATAGGTGATGTAGGGGTTTTCCATGTCAGCCCAGAAGCCGACCCGTTCGGACATTTTTTCCCATTCTTCTTTATAGGTCCACACGCTTTTGCGGCACTGTTCCACAAAGGGCTCAATCCCGTAAGCTTCAATTTCATCTTTCCCATTGATGCCCAGCATGCGTTCCACTTCCAGCTCAACAGGCAGGCCATGGGTGTCCCAGCCAGCCTTGCGCAGGACGTTTTTCCCCTGCATGGTGTGGTAACGGGGGATGATATCCTTGATGGCACGCGTCAGGATGTGGCCGATGTGCGGCTTGCCGTTGGCCGTCGGTGGCCCGTCATAGAAGGTGTAGGGGGGGCAGGCCGCCCGCTGGTCGATGGATTTTTGAAAGATTTTTTCAGCTTGCCAAAAGGCAAGCGTCTCTTCTTCCCGCTCCACAAACCGGTGATCTGTCTGCACTTTTTGATACATGGTTTTAGCCTCCTGCCCTCTTGTTGACAATAAAAAAGCCCCCACACGGGGCGCTTGCCGGCGCGGTACCACCCGTACATAACGACCGGAGCCTTCCGTTCGTTGTCTCGTCTTCCTGTAACGGGGACGCTGTCCGCAGACAGTCTGCCGGCCTTTCCTACTTGCAAACGCTTTCGTCAGGCAGCTCGCGGATGATACCGGCCAGGGTGGTTCGCTGCGGCTTTCACCGTCCCGCATTCGCTGTCGAACACCTGCTGACCGCGCTTCCGGTCATCGCTTATCCTATGTGGTTTCACTGAATTATACCGGATGACCGCTGCAATTTCAAGATTGGCCGATCTGGCTGACCCAGGGCCTGGCAGGGGCTTTGGGCAAGGCCCGCCCGCTGGCAACAAGCGGCACACCCCGGCCTTGTGCAGGCCGGGGCGTGCCATTGTGGTCAGCGATGAACCCATCAACGGGTGTTTAAGAGCGGGTGACCCAGCCGCCGTCCACAACCAGCTCCTCGCCGGTCACATACTTGGCTTCATCGGATGCCAGGTACAAATACGCGTAGGCAATATCCATGGGTTCACCGGCATAGGGTTTCAAGGCGGCTTTCGCCCCATAGATGGCGCCCATTTCTTCCCGTGTCTTGATGCCGGCCCCTTCAGCCATGCCGGTGAAAATGGCACCCGGGTGGACGGAATTGACCCGGATGTTGTCGTCACCAAACCATTGGGCCGCGTGCTTGGTCAAGGAACGAACCGCCCCTTTGGACGCGCTGTAGGCGGCCCCGTTGCCATCGCCTATGCCGCCAACCAGTGCGGCAATCGACGAGCAGTTGACGATGGCGCCGCCCTTGTTTTTTTGCATGTGCGGGATCACAGCCTTCATGCCCAGCCAGACGCCGGTTGCGTTGATGGCCATGACCTTGTTCCAATCATCCAGTTCAGCTTCCAAGAGGCCCTTGGCCACATGGATGCCGGCGTTGTTGATCAAAATATCAAGCTTGCCATAGGTTTGCAGGGTTTCGTCGACGGCCCGTTGCCAGTCGGCTTCTTGTGACACATCCAGTTTAACGGCAATGGCGTCCCCGCCTTGCGCAACAATTTCTTTGGTTTTTTCAGCCAGGACATCGGTCACGATGTCGGCCAGCACCACCTTGGCTCCTTCTTTGGCAAACAACTGAGCACCTGCCAGACCCATACCACTTGCAGCGCCTGTTATGAGTGCTACTTTTCCTGCTAATCGACCCATCTCTAACAGCCTCCTTTTAAAGCGTTCATGCCTGCAAATCTGTATGTCTTACCTGTATTATAACCTATTAAAGAAGGCGCTGCCGCTTGGCCCGAAAGAGGCGCCCGGCCAAGCCCCCAAGGTTGCCGCCAGGTGACAGATTGCGTGTTCCGGTCATCGGTGCTACCATGAACCCATCACTTTTTGCCTGAACCCACAAGGAGTTGCCGTGCCTGACCGCGTCTTGATCCCGTCTGAACCCACCCGGCCCCGCCGCCGGCCAAGGCCGGGGTTTTTGCCCCTGCTCCTGCTTGTGCTTCTGCTGCTGCTGGCAGCCCTCGATGCCTGCTGGATCGAGCCGCACCTGCTGCTGACCATCACCCGTTACGACCTGCTTGTTGACCAGCTGCCGCAATCTTGGGCCGGCCGGACCATCGCCTTTTTCACGGATACCCACCTGGGCCCCGCCTACCCGCCTGAGCGCCTGGCGCGCCTGGCCCGGGTGATCGATGAAGCGGGGGTTGACCTGATCTTGTTTGGCGGCGACCTGATCGACAGCCGGACACCGTCAGGGCCCGACTATGACCAGCGGATCAGCCAGGCGCTGGCACAGTTCCAGGCCCCCTGGGGCCAGTATGCTGTGGTCGGCAACCACGACAACCGCCTGCAGGCGGAACACGACCGCGTCGCGCGGCTCCTGGAAACAGG
>CAYXIM010000002.1:0-48284 GCA_964465385.1 uncultured Oscillospiraceae bacterium | reverse complement strand
GACAGGCCAGGCTGTCTGTGTCGGTTGACCAGGAGCGGGCACCAGCTGGTTTGCTTGACGAAACCCACAATCCTTCTATAATAGATGGTATACGCCTGTGTGTTTTTTGGCCCAGGCACGTGTTCCTGTAAAAAGGAAAAACGTATGGACTGGACCGGTGCAGCTGTTACTGACAGACCGTCAGAGAGGGGCATCCGGGCTTGCTTATGTCCCGGCCACGGGATCGATCAGGATGATGAAAGGAGTGGTGGGCTTGAACAAACGGACGCTGGCCTTGTTTGGCACGCTGTTTGCTTTCTGGCTTGTCATTTCTGCCGAGGTCAACCTCCAGCACCTGTTGACCGGCTTGTTCTTAGCCGGCCTCATGACCTGGTTCTGGCATGATTTGAGTTTACGCCTGCCGGGGTCTTTGCATGGCAGAGAGCTGATCATACTGGGCCACTGCCTGCTTTTGTTGGTTGGCTATGTGATTCAAGCCAACTATGTTGTCGCAAAGACCCTTTTGTCCAGAAAAAAACCAGTGGACCCGGTCTTTGTGGAAATGAACACACACATTGAAAGCAATTGGGTTCGTGTCTTGCTGGCCACCTGTATCACCTTGACGCCGGGAACGGTAACCATCGATGTCGATCCTGATACAGGCTGGTTTATTGTCCATGCCCTGACCAAAGAAATTGGCACCAGCCTGCTTTACTGGCGGCTGATCGACAGGATCAGGGATTTAGAAACGAACAGACAAGGGGGATAAAGGGATGTTGTGGGTGGTGGTGGGGTTGACGGGCCTGATTCTTCTGGTCCTCCTGCGGGCGATTCTTGGCCCGACCGTCATTGACCGTATGATTTCCATCAATGCCTTGACCGGCAAAGTGAGCGTTCTGATCTTGTTGATCGCTTTTTACCGCCAAGAATATGGGTTTGTTGATATTGCCATCGTTTTTATGCTGCTGGGCTTTGCAGGCACCTTGTGGATCATCCGGGTCTTGACGCCCGGTGATTGGAGCGTGCGCATCCCGGGGATCAAACCGCACCGAAAAGATCAGGAGGATGATGCAGGTGATTAATGTTTTGGCCAACTGCTGTTTTGCCCTTTCTTTTGCCATGTTCAGCCTGGGTACCTACGGCCTTTACCGTTTTCCAGATCCCTACACACGCATCCACGGTTTGGGTATGGGCGATACCTTGGGCATCGGCTTTGTCGGCCTGGGCCTGATGATCCTGAGCCCCAACTGGGCCTTGCGTCTGAAACTGATTTTTGTCCTCTTGCTGTACTGGATCATCAGCCCGACCATGACCCATCTGGTGGCCAAGGCCGGTATTCTCCATAAAACCAAGCCAACCAAAGACACCACGATCAAGAAGGGGTGAGGGAATGGATTTTATCGCAACAGATTACTGGATGATGGTGCTCATGCTGGTCCTGGTGGCCGCTTCGTTGGCCATGTATTGGATCAAGGACCTCCTGCATGCAGTCATCGTGTTTGGGGCTTACACCCTGGTGGTTGCCTTGATCTGGCTTTTGATGAACAGCCCTGATCTGGCGATCACAGAAGCGGCGGCCGGTATTGTGATGACCATCTTGATGATGGTGGCCATTTTCCGGACCAGCAGAAAGGAAGACGAGTGAAAAAGAGCCATCGGATCTTAAAAAAAGCCCTGGTTGGCCTGCTGGTTGTGCTGGCTGTGGTGGGTGTCCTGGAAGTGGTGGCGGAACTGCCCCCCTATGGGCGGGCGGATAACCCGGTTCACAACGAGGTTTCAGCACGCTACATCAGCCAGGCTTTGCCGGAAACAGGGGCAACCAACATGGTCACAGCGGTTGTTCTGGACTACCGGGCTTATGACACCATGTTTGAAACCATCGTGCTTTTCACTGCAACCCTGGCCGTGGTGATCACCTTGAAAACGTCTAAAAAGCGAGGAGGAAAACCATGAAGGACCATGTCCTCAAAAAAACCGCTGCTGTCTTTTTGCCTTTTGTCTCTTTGTATGGCTTTTACGTTATCCTGCATGGGGCTGTTTCGCCGGGAGGATCTTTTGCCGGAGGTATCATCGTCGGTTTGAGCCTGGTTACCTTTTCAACCATCTACGGCTTGGAAGAAGGCCGTGAAAAACTGCCTGAGCGCGTGCTGGTCTGGACCGAAAGTTACGGCACCCTCTGGTATGCCCTGCTGGGCTTGATTGGTGTTATCAAGGGGGTTCCTTTCCTGGCCAACAAACTGGCGGGCCTGCCACTCGGACAACCAGGCAGCCTTTTTTCAGGAGGCCTGATCGCTCTATTGGGGGCTGGCGTCGGCATCCGTGTGGCCAGCACCATCGTGACCTTGTTTTTTACCATGATGGAAGAGTATGAATCGGAGGAAGATGCATCATGAAAGAGGTGCTTGAAAAACTCATCATCAACTACCCCTACTTGTTTGCTGTTGTCTTGTTTTCGATCGGTATCTTGACAGTTTTGACTCGCTCAAACCTGTTCAAAAAACTGATTGGTATCAACATCATGGAAAGCGCGGTCTTTATTTTCTTTGTGGCGGCTGGCAACATCCGGCGGGCATCTGTCCCGATTTTGCATGATCGTGACCCGCAGCCACTGGTGATCAACCCGCTGCCCTCAGCCTTGATGCTGACCGGCATCGTGGTCTCCGTCAGTGTGACGGCGTTTGCCCTGTCTTTGATCGTGCGCCTTTACCGGACCTACCACACCACTGACAGCCGCAAGATGGTTGATCTGAAAAGGAGGGCACAGGACCTATGATGGCCTGGTATGAACACAGCCCGGCACTGCTTGTTTTGCTGCCCCTGGTGACTGCTTTTATCCTGACGCCACTGGCACGCCGGATCCGCCTGGTCGAAGGCCTGGTGGTGGCTTCAGGTGTCTTGCTGGCTGCAGGAGCCGGCCTGCTGGCCGCATGGCTGATGACCGGTGACCGGAGCCCTTTGGTTTACCACATGGGTGGCTGGGCGCCGCCTTGGGGCATCGCCCTGGAAGCCGGCCCGCTGAGTGCCTTTTTTTTGTTGGCCATTGCACTGGTCAGCCTGCCGGTTTCCTTGTTTTCGGTCAACAACCTGTCTGAGGAGGTGGGGGATGCAGGCCGGGTGACCCGCTTTCATGTTCTCTACCTGTTGCTGGTTGGCGCCCTGGTCGGCATGGCTTTCACCAAAGACCTCTTTAACATCTTTGTGCTTGTTGAAGTGGCCACACTCAGCTGTTGCGGGCTGGTCAGCGCCCGAAAACACCCCCTGGCCGCTGATGCCGCTTTTCGTTACCTGATTTTGGCAACAATCGGTTCGACTTTTGTCTTGTGGGGCATCGGATACGTGTATCTGGTCACCGGACACCTCAATATCGGTTTTGCGTCCGCTGAGCTGGCTCGAATCTGGCAGGAGCGGCCACGGGTTATCTGGATGGCTTTCAGCCTGATGCTGGCTGGTTTCGGGGTCAAGTCAGCTCTTTTTCCCCTGCACATCTGGCTGCCTGATGCCCACTCGTCAGCACCCACGCCGGCCAGTGCCATCTTGTCCGGCCTGGCTGTCAAAGGTTACATGCTCTGCCTGCTCAAGGTTTTGTACACTGTTTTTGGCCAGACCCTCATGCAGCATTACACCGTCCACCACATTCTGCTGGCCGCCGGCAGCATCGCCATCCTGGCGGGATCGGTTTCGGCTCTGTGCCAGCAGGAGCTTAAACGCCGCCTGGCCTATTCAACGGTCGCCCAGGTTGGTTACATTTTCCTGGGCTTGGGCATGATGAACCTGGACGGTTTAACCGGCGGGCTTTTTTACCTGCTCAGCCATGCCCTCAGCAAGGCTGTCTTGTTTTTATCTGCCGGTGCCCTTCTGGCTGTATCTGGCAAAAAGAAGGTGGCTGACCTGGCCGGTCTGGGACGCACCATGCCCGTGGCTGCTGCGGCGTTTACCATCAGCAGCCTGAGCCTGATTGGCATCCCCCTCTTTTCAGGCTTTGTCGGCAAATGGCGCCTTTTGCTGGGCGGCCTGGCGGCAGGACAACCGTTGACGCTGCTTGTTCTGGTTCTGGGCAGCCTCTTGTGTGCGGCCTATTTGCTGCCGGTGGTTCGCATCCTTTACAGTGAGCCGCAGCCGGGTCAGGCCGGCCAAGACCCGGGCCTGCCTCAGCGGGTGGCGCTGGTTTTCTTGTCTGCCATGATCATCCTTCTGGGTGTTTTTCCTGGTGTTTTTCTGGAGCTTGCCCAACGTGCGGCTGTGGATCTGCTGGCCGGTCGCTAAGGAGCAGTTGCCCGGCTTGGCCGGGCGTTTGGTGAAAGGAACGGTCTGTCGTTGATGCTTGATTTGATGATCACATTGGTCAGTGGCTGCACGGGTGGCCTGCTGCTGGCGCTTCTGCCAGAACGGCACAGGCGCCTGCGCCCCCCGCTGGTGCTTTTGTCTGCTGGTTTGAGCCTGATCTTTGGCTGGCGCCTGGCCTTGGCGATTTTTGGCGGCTCCCGCATCCGCCTGGCTGGTCAGCTGGCCGGTTTCACTTGGAGCCTGGACCCTGACCCGCTCAGCGCCGTCTTTGGCCTGATCGTTTCGACCTTGTGGGTTTTTGCCGCGGTCTATTCCCTGGGCTATATGAAAAACAAGCCCCGGCAAAAGACCTACTACACCTTTTTTCTCATGTCTTTGACGGTGACTCTGGGGGTCGCCTATTCGGGTAACCTCATGGTCTTGTATGTCTTTTACGAGTTGCTGACCCTGGTGACCTACCCGCTGGTGGTCCATGAAGGTGGACCCAAAACTGTCCGGGCTGGCAAACAATACATCCTCTACAGCTTGAGCGGCGCAGGTGTCCTGCTGCTTGCCCTGGTTCTGACCTTCAGCCGGGTGGGCGCTGCTCCCTTCCGGGATGGCCCGCTTTTGGCCGGCAGTTCCGGCCCGGGCCTCAATTTGCTTTTGGGCCTTTTTGTTTTGGGCTTTGGGGTCAAGGCAGCCCTGATGCCCCTGCATCGCTGGCTGCCTGAAGCCATGGTGGCGCCCACACCGGTCAGCGCCCTCTTGCATGCCGTTGCGGTGGTCTATTCCGGCGTCTATGGCATCATGCGAACGGTTTATTCTGTTTTTGGGCCAGACCTGATGAAGACCTTGCCCTTGAGTGCGGTTTTACCCTGGCTTGCTGTGGTGACCTTGATCACCGGTGTCGTCTTGGCGACCCGGCAGGACGTCTTGAAAAAAAGGCTGGCCTACCACACCATCAGCCAACTGTCTTACATCCTGTTGGGCGTCTTTCTCCTGCAACCCTGGGGCCTGACCGGTGCAGTCCTGCACCTGATCAGCTACTCCATGCTCAAGATGGCCCTCTTCTTCTGTGCCGGCATCATCTCTGAACAGACCGGCGAGACGCTGGTCAGCCGTATGACCGGTGTGGGCCGCTCCCTGCCCCGGACGTTGGTTGCCTTTGCGGTGGCCAGCCTGGGTATGATCGGCATGCTGCCGCTGAGTACTTTTTGGAGCAAATACTTCCTGATGAGCGGTGGTGTCCGTTCAGGCGGCTGGGTCTTTGCCCTGTCCTTGGTCATCTCCGGCATGGTCAATGCGGTTTGTTTCCTGCCCACCGTGGTGGCCGGCTTTCAGGGAGAGCCGCGTCCGTCTGTCGAGCGGGGCGGTGGGTTGCTCTGGATGCTGGTGCCCACACTTCTTCTGGTTCTGGCCGCTGTGTCAATTGGGTTGGTCCCGGGCCTGGTTTGGCCGGGGGTCCAGGCCGTTGTACATCAATTTTTCTCATGAAGGTGATCGATAGCATGTTGTTTTACCTGATCCCCCTTATCCCTCTTCTGGGCCTGCTGCCTGGGCTGGTGACCCGGCGTCGCCTGACCTGGCTGCCACCTTTGGTCTACGCCGCCAGCCTGGTTGCCAGTGGCTTTGCCTTGCAAAGCGCCTTGGTGCGAGGACCCCAAACGGTTCATCTTGCTTTGCCTGGGCCGTTTACACCCACTTTTCGCCTGGACGGCTTGTCTGGGCTGTTGGTCTTCCTGGCGGTCTGCTTGTGGTTTGTCCTGTCCATTTACAGCACCCGCACCGGCCAACATGACCCCCATGCCCGACGCTTTGAAGGTGCAAGTTTGTTGACCCTGGCCGCTGTCGCCGGTGTTTTCCTGGCGGGCGACTGGCTGACCTTGCTTTTGTTTTTCGAGCTGATGACGGTGGCCTCCTACTTCTGGGTGATCCACCACTGGGATGATGAAAGCATCCGCGCAGGTTATTTTTACCTGTTCTTCAGCATCATGGGCGGCTTGCTTCTGGCCCTGGGACTGGTGTTTCTGGGGCAGGCAGCCGGCGGCCTGCCAGCCCTTGGAGCTGGCCCGGTGGCCGTCGTCAGCCAGACCCATTTCAGGGTCAGCCTGTATCTCTTGCTGGCTGGCTTTGGTATCAAGGCCGGTCTGATGCCACTGCATTTCTGGCTGCCACACGCCCATGCGGCGGCCCCCACACCGGCCAGCGCCCTGCTTTCAGGCCTGGTCATTAAGGTTGGCGCCTATGGCTTGCTTCGCGTCAGCAACCTCCTGGGACCCGATCAGCCTGCCCTGGCAGCACATGCCCGCCACTTGGGCACCCTCTTGATTATCCTGGGCCTGGTCAGCATGCTGGCCGGTGCGGGCGCTGCGCTGTTTGAAGATAAAATCAAAAAAATGTTGGCTTATTCCAGCATCAGCCAGATGGGTTACATTGTCTTGGGCATCGGCCTGGCTCTTTTGCAAGGGACCAAAGGAAACCTGGCTTTCCTGGGAGCCGTCTACCACATGGTTAACCACGCCCTGTTCAAGGGGGCACTCTTTTTGGGGGTGGGCATCGTGATCCTGGCCACTGGCAAGACCGATTTGTCCCAGCTGGGCGGCCTCAGGCGCCGCTTCCCGATCACGGCCTTGCTGATGCTGGTGGCCGCCCTGGCCATGATGGGGACCCCGGGCTTGAACGGTTACGCCAGCAAAACGATCCTGCACCATGCGGTCTCTGAAGCAGCCGGCGCCGGCCCCGCTTGGCTGGTTTGGGTGGAACGCCTGTTCCTGGTGGCCGGTGTTGGCACGGCAGCGACTTTCTCCAAGCTGCTGGCGCGCCTCTTTCTGGGACCGGTTCACACAGACCCGGCCCCCAGACAAAACGCGTCTGCCCTTCACCTGGCCTTGGTCTTGCTGGTGTTTGCGCTGATCGGGCTGGGCACCCAGCCTCAGTGGCTCTTGCAAGGGGTTTTGAACCCGCTGGCTGTCCAGATGGGCTGGCAACCCCTTGTCCTGGAAGCCAGGCAGCTGTTCTGGACAGGTGCGGATCTGGCCAGTGCCCTTGTCACGTTGCTGGCTGGGTTCTTGTTGTATGTGTTGCTGCTGCGCACCGGTGCCTTGGCGTCAAAACCAGTACGGGTCCGGGAGAACAGGCGGGCGGTCGCGCTTCAAAGCACCACCCATTGGCTGGACGGCACAAAACAGCGGATCACAGGATTGGCCATGGGCACCAGAGAAAGGATCGGTGCCTGGCTGGCCGGCCGGCGATCACCAGCCAGCGCCGCAAGCGGTGAGACAAGGGGAATTGGCGCGGATGTGGCCGTGGTCATCATCACCCTGATTTTCCTGATCGCCTGGTATGTCTTTACGGACTTCCACCTGCTGGGGACCTGACGATGGCTTGCGGACAAGCAAAAAAAGAGCGGGCCCACCCGCAGAACACCCCTCAAAACCGTGGCACAGCCGTACATATCCTGGGCTTTTGCCTGGCCTTGATGGCCGGCTGGGTGGATACCCTGGGGGTGGCCTATTTCATGGATGAAAGCGCCCCTTTTCTGACCGGCCGGGTGGTCAGGCTGGGCAAGGCACTCATTGACCAGAACGCCGGCTTGGTCCGGGACCTGGTTCTTATTCTGGCCGCCTTTCTTGTGGGCGCCGTGCTGTCCACCTGGATCACCCGTAACCGTGGCCTGCAGGGAGGCCTGGCCTTAACCGGCCTTTTGGTTTTGTTGACCCCGCTCCTGGCTTTTTTAAAGCACATCAACGGCGCCTTGATCACCATTCCCATGGCCATGGGGGCTCAAAATGCGGCGAGCAGCCTGACCGCCATCAAGCGGACCACCCACTTAACTGGCCCCACGACTGATATCGGCATCCAATTAGCCTTGGGCAATTGGAAAAGGGTTGCCTTCTGGTCCTTGCGCTGGCTGGCTTTTTTTCTGGGGGTGGTCTTGTCTTACCAGCTGATTTTAATCCTGGGAGCAGGGCCTGGCCACATCGGGCTGATCTTAATCCCGGGGTTGGCTATCTTGGCCCTGGCCCTGCTTCAAGCGCGGGTCTTTCGAATTCCGCTTGCTTGCGACACCCCCAAACGGCAAGAAGGCGCAACGGGCGTTTCAGATCAGGGGTGATCTTGGGAGCAGGCGCGTGGGCTGCGACGCTTCTTTTTAAAAAATGCGCGCAGGAGATCGCCACAGGGCCCGGATAACACCCCGCCCTGGACAAGCACCTGGTGGTTGGAAGGCAGCGAGAAAACATCCACAACAGAACCACAGGCACCCGTTTTGGGATCGGGCGCCCCGTAGACCAGGGTCCGGATGCGGGCCTGCTGGATGGCACCGGCGCACATGACACAGGGTTCTAAAGTGACGTAAAGGTCACAGCCGTCAAGCCGCCAGGTTTTGAGACGGCGGCAGGCTTGACGGATGGCCATCAGTTCCGCATGACAGGTGACATCTTGTCGCTTTTCCCGTCGGTTATAGCCCCAGCCAATGATGTGGCCACCCCGGACAACCAGGGCCCCAACAGGCACTTCGTCAATTTGGCCGGCAATATGCGCCAGCCGCAGGGCCTGGTTCATCCACATGGTAAAAGGGGTCATGCCAGTGCTCCTTCAAGCGGCCCGGCCCCCAAGTCACTGATCTGGATGCGCCTGCAGGCACCCGGCCCGAAGACCGCTTCCATGCCTTTTTGATAGTCAGGCAGGCGCTGCAAGGGGACATAGGCCTGTATGGTGCCCCCGAAACCACCGCCGTGAACCCGGCTGGCGCCAGATCCTGCCAGCAGGTGATCTGACCAGGCCAAGGCCAGCGACAAAGGCTGCTTGAGCGGATCGTCCGTCGCAAAGAGGTTTTGCAAGAGCGCACGCGAGCTGAAATCGGCGGCGCGCACGGTCTTGAAAAAAGTGGCCTGGTCACCGGCTTCCAGCGCTGCCGCCAACTGCTGGACCCGTTCCTGCTCGCCAAAAAAATGCATGGCCCGCAGCAGGGCTCGGTCTGAGCAGTGTGGGCGCAAGGCTGGCAGGCGCGCGTGGAAAAGCTGGGGGTCCACCTGGCCTAGCACCCGGGCGCCGCACAGGCGGGCGACCGACCGCATGTCCCGGGCCACGTCAGCGTATGCGGCTGTCAGTTGTTGGTGGCTGCTTGCCGTATCGGTCACCAGCAGGGCATAGCCCCAGCTTTCCCAAGCACCGGCCAGCCGCCGGATTTGTGGCTGATCGGGGTTGGCGAAATCCAAAAGCAACAAACCGCCCAGCGTGCTGGCAGCCTGATCCATCAGGCCCGAGGGTTTTCCAAAATAGTCTTGCTCAGCCTCTTGGGCGAGCTGAGCTTTTTGCAGGGGTGTCAAGGAAGGTTGGCCGCTGAATGCGTCAAAGACGGTGGCCAGGAGCACCTCAAAAGCAGCAGAAGAACTCAGGCCGGAACCAACGGGGAGGGAACTGGCAACATAGATGTCCAGGCCAGACAAGGGCCGCAGGCGATTAAAACCGGCGGCAATACCACGGATGAGGGCCAGGGTCTGGCCTTGCTCTTCCGCTTTTGGGGTTAAATCGGACAGGTTCAGGTGAAAAGGTTCGGGAAAACCCGCTGAATAGAGGCGGATGACCGGCAGGTGATTGGCTGCGGCAGCAGCTCTGAGGTCACAGCGGATGGCCGCACACAGCACCCGCCCATTCTGGTGATCAGTGTGGTTGCCGGCCAGTTCAACCCGGCCAGGGGCCCGGAAAAAGCGCAGCGTGTCAGCAGGGCCAAAGCAGGCCATGAACCGTTCGGCCAAGCTGAGCTTGTCAGCCTGTGGGACAGGCTGTCCGCAGCCTGCTGCCTGGGTGGGCTTGCTTCCTGTCTGCGCCTGATCCGTCATGGGCTTCCTCCTTGCCAGCGGCGTCTTTTCATTCTATAATAACATATCGTACAGCACACACATTCACCGGATCGGGACGGCCTGCCAGCCGGCGAGCCGTTTATAGGAAGGTCTTTATTTATATGGCACATCAAGAAGGGCGATGCCCCAACTGCGGATCGATTGTTTACGTCGGTTCGAAAAACGAACAGAGCCACTGCCTCTTTTGTGACGCAGTCTTTGACAGCGAGCAGGCCATCGCCATCGCCCAAAACCCAGACGGGCACACCTTTCCCAACGAACCGCAACCCAAATATGAAGGCCCCAGCCTGCAGCCCAACCAACGTGGCCAGGCCAGCCGGAAAAAAGCCCAGCCTGCCGCACAAAAGGCCAAGCCAAAACCACCGCCGCCGCCGACCTTCGAGTTTACAGAACCTGAAAACCTGCCTGACGTTCGCTTGCCCAAAGGAATCAAACTGCGCATCGCCCTGATCGCACTGGCTTTGATTGTGCTGGCGGCAGGGATCAGCGTGCCGGTGGTCATGCGCCGCAACAGCGTGCGCCAGCAAATGCTTGACGCCTTGCCGCAGCTGGCCCCCTTTGCCCTTGACATTGACCGGGATGTGTCTGTCTGGCACAACAAAAACGATTATTACATGGTTGCAACCGGCGAAAGCATCGCTGAAGATGAGGTGGTTGCTTTCTTCAAGGCCCTGTGTGAGAAACGGGCCGACGTGCTTTCGATTGATTCCGGCAGCTTCCAGGATATCTACAGCCCGGTTAAGCTGAAACTGGTTTCACCCGAAGGCGGCTTTTTGATCGACCGCCCGGCTCAGGCTGCTGACCTGGACACCCACCAGGCCATCGTCCACCTGCCCTGATCCGGCTCTTTGTTTTTTGTTCTTGACTTGTTCACATTTATTCATATTTCTGTTTCGAAACGGTCAAAGTCATCTGCTATGATAGAGCCAGAGCAGGAAAAGAATTGCTAACCTCCTTCTTTCATACTTTTCTCCTCCAATTGAAAACAATTCCGGGAATGGTGCCCCGGAATTGTTTTTTTATGCCATCAACCAAGTTTTGGGTTCAGCTGCCTGGTTCGGGAACCGGGGGTTGCGGTTTGGCTTCACCATGGCGCACCAAGGTCATGGCAACCAGAGCCAGGGCAAAAGAGACGATGGCATATAAAAACAAGGTGGCGTAACGGTCTGTCAGGTCACGGATCCAGCCAAAAAGGATGGGGCTCAAAATGGCCGCGCTGAACGAAAAGAAATAGTAGTAGCCGGTAAAACTGCCGATGTGCTTATCGGAAGCCAGTTCGACCACCATGGGCAGGGAGTTGATGTTGACGCAGGCCCAAAACAAGCCCCCGGCAAAGAGCAGGAGCTTCAAGACCAGCAGGTGTTCGACAAAGAACATGGGGATGAAGACCGAAATCAGGCCGACCAGGCCGATCAGGATCATGCGTTTTCGGCCCAAACGGCCTGCCAGGATACCGGAAGGCAGGGCGAAAACAACCAGCGCGATGGAAAAGAGAGACAACATCATGGCGGCATCGCCTTTACTGACCAGCAGGTGTTCAGTGGCATAGAGGGTGAAAAAGGCTTCAACGGCATTGTAGCCGCAAAACCAGAAAAAGATGGCCAGGAGCAAGGCGACCAAACTGCGTTTTTGGGGCCGGTCCAGGGCCTGCAAGGTCTCTTGAACGGAGACCTTCTTTTCTTTTACCGGCTTGCCAGATCCCGCCGCCAGGGCTTGCCGGGCATCCAGGGCACGGGACAGGCGGCGGCTGTCCGGCTCTTTGACGAACAAGAACAAGATGACCACGGCCACCAGCATGACCAGGGAACCCATGAGAAAAGGCGCATTGTCACCACCGACGTTGGCCAGGTAGCCACCGGCCAGAAAAGCGATGATGCCGCCAACGCCCCCCATAAGGTTGATGATGCCGTTGGCTTTGCTGCGGTGGATGGAAGGGGTCAGGTCCGGCATCAGGGACACGACCGGAGAACGCCAGATGGACATGACAAAGTTAAAGAGAATGATGACACCCATCATGGTAAAAAGGCTGCCGGTTCGGGGGATGAAAAAGAAGGCCAGGGCACAAACCGGGATGCCAACCAGGATGTAAGGCATGCGTTTGCCAATCCGGGTGTGTGTGCGATCGCTGATCTGGCCGACCAGGGGTTGAAAAATGACGCCGAAAATGTTGTCGATGGTCATGATGAAACCGATCAGGGCGGTGCTTTCCAGGTAGCGTTCTTTGAGCAGGACGGGCACGAAACTGTTGTAGAGGCTCCAGGCCAGTGAGCTGGCGAAAAAACCAAAGCCGATGAGAAAGGTCTTGGGGTAGTTGAGTTTTTTCATGGGGTGCGTTCCTCCTGGCGCAGCTGGACAGCCCGGTCCGGCTGGTTGGTGATGACGGCATCGACGCCCAGCTGGAAGGCTTGAAGCAGGTGATCGGGCTGATCAAGGGTCCAGGCGTGGACACGGACGCCAGCCTGGTGACAGGCCTCGACCAAGCCGGGCATCCGCAAGTTGGGGAAATAGGGGTGAATGGCCGAGGCGCCCACCTGGCGGGCGTAGGCCCAGGGCTGGTAGAGGCCGCACAGGTAAAGGATGCCGCAAGAGGCGGCCGCCTTCCTTTCATGGATCAGGTGGGCAGCCAGGTGCAGGCTGACGTGGTTGAAAGACGACACGATCAGCCGATCAGTCATCTGGTGCTTGTCAGCTAAAGACAGAACCGCTTCTTCCAGGCCCGGGTAGGGGTGGGTGGTGTTTTTGAGCTCCACGTTCAAGGTCAGCTGGGTGGGCCGGATCAGGTCAAAGACTTCTTCCAGGGTGGGTACACGCTGGCAGCCGCCTTGTGGCAGGACCTGGCCAACGTCCAAGGCTTGAAGCGCTTGAAGGGTCATGCGGCTGACGTCGCCGGGAACCCCTGAAACACGCTCGGTTGATTCATCATGGATGACCACGACCACCTTGTCTGCGGTCATCTGGACATCCAGTTCAATGCCGTCCGCACCCTGGCGGATGGCTTCTTCAAAAGCGGCCAGGGTGTTTTCAGCCTGGGTCTGGCTGGCCCCTCGATGGGCCCAGATCTGGGTTCTCATCGCTGTCCTTCCTTTCTTTTAAGCGGTGTGCATGCTCCGTGTGCCACAAGGGATGGCGGTCACAACAAACCAAATGGTCACAAACCAGGCCGGCTGCCTGCATGAAGGCATAGGCGACCCGGGGCCCCACAAAAGAAAAACCGCGCCTTTTCAGGTCAGCGCCCAAGGCCGTGGACAGGGGGGTCAGGGCCGGCACCTCCTGGGGCGTTTTGAAAAAATGCACCCGGGGCACCCCGTCAACCCACTGCCACACATAGTGGTTGAAAGAGGGGTGGGTTTCCTGGATGGTCAGAAAGGCACGGGCGTTTTTGACAGCTGCCTGGATTTTTTGCCGGTTGCGGATGATGCCAGGTTCCCTGAGGCACTGTTCGACCCGGTCCTTGTCCCAGCCGGCCAGCCGCCGGGGATCCAGGCCATCCAGGGCCTGGCGCAGGGCCGCCTCTTTGGCCAGCACCAAACGCCAGCTTAAACCAGCCTGGAAGGTTTCCAGGGTCAAAAGTGCAAACAAGGCCAGGTCATCGTGCAGGGGAATGCCCCATTGCTTGTCGTGGTAAGCCAGAGAAAGGGGATCAGAAAGCGCCCAGGGACACACGTGTCTGGTGGCTTGCGGCACAATGGTTCACCTCCCTGATGGCGCTTGCTTGTCTGATATTATACCACAGGCAGGGGCCAAGGCCTGTCATTGTCAGGGTTTGTGGTCTCTGTTAGAATGGGGCCTATCAGATGGAGGTTCTTATGGCATTGCTGACACACATGATGCGGATCAGCCTGGGGCAACTGGAAGACCAGCTGGGCGTGCGTAAATTCCCAGCCTTTGTCGCCCGCTGTGAAGAGGGCTTTTCCAGGCAGGTGACAAAAACCGTTGACCGGCTCCTTGAGCGCCCCTCGGTTCATTCTGTCTTTGTATCAGGCCCGACCTCATCAGGGAAAACGTCGTTTTCCCACCGCCTGGCCCAGGCCTTGACCCTGGTTGGCCGACCGGCGCGGGTTCTGTCTTTGGACGATTACTACCAGACCAGCCCCCTGGTTTACGATGAGGCGGGGCGACCTGACTTTGAAGCCCTGGATATGCTGGACACCCAGGCCCTGGTTGAAGACCTCATGCGCCTGTTTGAGGGTGAGACCGTCTCCTTGCCCACCTTTGACTTTGCCCGGCGCCAACGGGTGTTTGAAGCCGCCAAACGGGTGACCCTGGGCGAGCAGGATATCCTGATCATTGAGGGCCTGCATGGCCTCTCAGAGGCTATTTTCGGCCATTTGCCGGCCGAGGAAGTATTCGGCGTCTTCATCATGCCCTGGTGCACCTTCCTGGATGGCCGCCAGCTGCTGGGCAGCCGGGACCTGCGCATGCTCAGGCGCATTTCACGCGATGTCATCCACCGGGGGGCAACGGCCCTGTCGACCATCGACTATTGGCCCATGATCGACCGGACCGAGCAACGGCTCTTTCCGGCCTACCTGGCCCGGGCAGACCAGTATGTCAACTCCTGCCTGCCTTATGAATTTGGCATCATCCCGCCGCTGGCCGCAGACCGGATCCGTGAATCCCTGGACCAGTACCGCCAAAGCAAGCACGTTCAATCCGTCTACTTGTCAGGCCAGCAGGCCTTTGCCGATGTTGAAGCAGCCCTGGCCGAGGCCGAGGCGCTTTTGGCCGCCTGTGATCGCCTGCCACGGGCAGACCGGTCTTTGATCCCAGCGGATTCGATCCTTCAGGAGTTTGTTTAAGCTGGCACGGATCGCTTGACAAGAGCCCCCAGTGTGCGGATACTGGATCAACACAGGGGACGCCGGCAGGCGGCCCTGACCATGGAACGGGGGATTAAGATGCCGATCAAAATACCAAATCATTTGCCGGCAGCCGGCATTCTGGAGCAGGAAAATGTCTTTGTCATGCCTGAAGAACGGGCATTCAGCCAGGACATCCGGCCCTTGCATATCCTGATCCTCAACCTGATGCCCAATAAAATTGTCACGGAAACACAGTTGTTGCGCCTGCTGGGCAACACGCCCCTGCAGCTGGATGTTGACCTGATGTACACGGCTTCCTACAGCCCCAAAACCACGTCAACCGACCACCTGACCAAGTTTTACGAAACCTTCGACACCATCCAGGAGCGGCGCTACGATGGGATGATTATCACCGGTGCACCGGTTGAGCACATGCCCTTTGAATCGGTCGCCTACTGGCCGGAATTGGCGCAGATCATGGACTGGAGCCGGACCCACGTTTATTCCACCCTGCACATTTGCTGGGGGGCACAAGCCGGCCTTTACCACCATTATGGTGTGCCCAAATACCCCCTGGCTGAGAAAATGTTTGGGGTCTTCAAGCACCGGAGCACCTGGACGCAGCCGGTGCGCCTCTTCCGCGGCTTCGATGACCTTTTTTATGTGCCCCATTCCCGGCACACAGAAGTCCGGCGCCAGGACATCGAGCCAATCAGCGACCTGCGCATTTTGTCTGAGTCGGAAGTATCCGGCGTCTATGCCGTATCAGATATGACCGGCCGCCAGATTTTTTTGACGGGGCATTCTGAATATGACCCGCTGACGCTGAAGTATGAATACGAGCGAGACCTGGAGCGGGGCCTGCCCATCCAGCCGCCGGTTCACTACTTCCAGGATGAAGATCCCGCCAAGCCACCACTGGTTCGCTGGCGCAGTTCTGCCTACCTGCTTTTTGCCAACTGGCTCAACTACTATGTCTACCAGGAAACCCCCTACGACCTGTCGGCTTTGCCCGATGGCGGCTGATAGCGGCGGTAACTCAAGTTACTGAGCCAGTGGGCCGCATCGCCTATATTGGGGAAAGTACCGATCGAAAGATCCAGCAGTGGAGGTTGCCTTATGCCCTTAACCATTCAAGCAGATAATTTTGACGAGCATGTCATGCAGGAAGAAAAACCAGTACTGATCGATTTTTGGGCTGCCTGGTGCGGTCCTTGTCGCATGGTTGCACCGACCATCAACAAACTGGCAGAAGACTACCGGGACCGGGCCGTCATCGCCAAGGTCAATGTGGATGAAGAAATGGAGCTGGCCCAGCAGTTCCGGATCATGAGCATTCCAACCCTTTACATCCTTAAAAAAGGCCAGGTGGTTGAACGCATTGTCGGGGTCCGGCCCTATGAAGAGCTGGCAGCCAAACTGGATCAACACATGTGACCTCAACCAGCGCGTGTCTGTGAAAGAAGAAGCCTTAGAAGCTTTCACATAGGGATTAAAGAAAACAGATTAATAGCTTTAAAGGTTAGCAAGAGAAGGACCACACTGGAGAAATTCTGGTGTGGTCTTTTCCATGTTTTCATTACAGTTTTCATTACACTGAAAGAAAGTCTTGAATATTCGCACAGTTTTCAGCATAATGAAAACAGAGGTGAGAACATGATTTTTAGAGAAAATTATTTAAATTCAATAATCCCCTTCATTGATACTGAACTGATTAAAGTATTGACTGGAGTTAGGCGATCAGGCAAATCTGTAATGTTAAACCTAGTCCAAGAACATCTGCTTGAACAAGGTATCGATAGGTCGCAGTTTATAACCATTAATTTCGAGCAATTAAAATATTACCCTTACAAAAACTACTTGCTTCTAAACGAATATATAGAGAGCAAGATAGAAAAAATAAACAAGAAAGCATACATATTTCTAGATGAGATTCAGGAAGTGGATGAATTTGAAAAAGTAATTAACTCCCTTCGTGCAAGTTATGGCAATAATGTTGACATTTACATAACAGGTTCTAACGCCAAGCTATTATCAGGGGAATTAGCAACTCTTATTGCAGGAAGATATATTCAATTCGAAATATTCCCCTTCACGTTCAAGAAATATATTGAAGGGAAAAAAAGAATAGGAATTGATAAACATAGTAGGGATTATTTTAAAGACTTTGTCCTAGATGGAGGAATGCCTTTTGTAACCTTACAAAATTTTTCCTATCAGGATAGAGTAAACTATTTGAATGATTTGTATAACTCAATTGTTTTAAAGGATATTGTTGAACGAGAAAGGATTAGAGATCCCGAACTATTGCGTAGGTTAATGGCCTATGTATTAGGAAATGCTGGAAGAACATTTTCGGCAAATTCTGTTCGAAAATATTTTAAAAATGAAGGTCTGAATGTTTCCATCAATACAATAATTAATTATTTAAATTTCGCAGAGCAGGCATATGCAATAATTCCACTAAGACGATACGATATCCAAGGAAAAAGACTCTTAACTTCACAAGAAAAATATTATGTGGTTGATCATGGTCTAAGACAAGCTGTTATTGGTAGAAATGAAGAAGACGTAGAACTGGTTTTAGAAAACATAGTTTTATTAGAGTTGATTTCAAACGGGTATGAGGTCTTTGCGGGAAAGACAAATAAATATGAAGTTGATTTTATCGCTCAAAAGAAGCAGGAAGGAGGAATTGATAAAAAATATATCCAGGTTTCATATTTACTATCATCCAAAGAAACAAGAGACAGGGAATTTAGGTCTTTAAGAGAAATAAGGGACAATCATGAAAAACTTGTTCTTTCACTAGATGAGTTTACCAGCGACTCAGATGGTATTATCCACAAGAACCTAATTGACTGGCTATTGGCGAATGCAGACCTATAGGTTTTTTTTCTGTCTCACGACAGGCTGCATGGTATAATCAATAGAACCAAAAGAAGCGGACGGAGGGGGTTTTGTGCGGGTTATCGGGTCACACGAGCAGCAAGCCATCGACCGGTTCTGGGTCGACCGGACCGGCCTGCCCTTGCTCCTGCTCATGGAACAGGCGGCGACAGCCGTGGTTGACCATTGCCTGGCGCTTTTTGCCCGGGCAGACGCAGATCAGAAAAACGTGCTGCTGTTATGCGGACCGGGACAAAATGGCGGAGACGCCTATGCCTGCGCCCGCCTTTTTCTGGCAGCCGGCTGGTCAGTGGCCTGCCGCGAGTTTGATCCGCAGCGGCCGCGCCCACCTGAAGCGGCAGCCAACCGGCAAGCCCTGTTGGGTTTGGGTCTGCAGCTGGCTGACGTGGATGAACAAGCCTTCAAGCAGCTGGGCAAGGGCTTGGTCATAGACGGCTTGTTCGGAGCGGGTTTTGATCCGGATCGGCCGGCAGATGGGCGCCTTGCCTTGATCAGCCGCTGGATCCAGCAGGCCCGCCAGGCGGGCAGCCAGGTGGTGGCCATTGATGTGCCGTCCGGCGTTGACGCAGACAGCGGCCGCGCAAGCAGCTGGGCTTTTACTGTAGACCACACGGTCACCTTTGTTGGCCCCAAGCTGGGTTTGTGCACGGGGGCTGGCCGGCTGGCGGCTGGTTCGGTGCACATCGCACCCATCGGCATCAGCCCGGCCTGGGTGGACCAGGCCCTGGCTGGTCAGCCCGCTTTTGACCTCTTGACCCGGGCACGCATCGCACGCTTTCGCCCGGCCCGGCCGCCGGATGCCCACAAGGGCCTTTTGGGGCGCGTCCTGCTGATTGCCGGTTCCAGGGGCATGCCGGGTGCTGCGGTCCTGGCCGCTGAGGCGGCAGCCCGATCCGGAGCCGGCCTGGTTCAGCTCCTGGTGCCGCAGCCTTTGTTGTCTCTTGCGGCGGTTGCCTGCCCCGAAGCCCTGATCCAGGACCGCGACCAGCTGACAGACCACGCGCTGTTCTCCCTGATAGCAGCCAGTGATGTGGTTGCTGTTGGCCCAGGTCTGGGCGATATGGCTGGCCTGGATGGGCTTTTAGAAACGCTCTTACGCAAGGCCCGCAAGCTGGTCGTGGATGCAGATGCGTTGAATGCCATGGCCCGACAACCCAAACACTACCAAGCCCTGCTGCGGGAGCGAGGCGGACAGCCGAACCGCGAAGCGGTTGTTCTGACGCCCCATCCAGGTGAAGCCAAGCGCCTGGCACCGGACCTGACCTTCGAAGACCGCCGCCATGACGCCTGGCAACTGGCCCGCCGCTGGCAGGCTGTGGTGGTCCTCAAGGGCCATGGCACGGTCCTGCTTGAGCCCGATGGCTCCGGGGCGGTCAGCCTGACCGGCCATGACGGCCTGGCCAGGGGTGGCAGTGGCGATGTCTTGACCGGCCTGATGGCTGGCCTGATGGCCCAGCACCTGGCGCCGTTTGAAGCCGCCGCCTCAGCGGTCTGGCTACATGGTCTGGCTGGACAACTGGCGGCTGACCAGCGGGATCGGCGGTCGGCCCTGCCCCGGGATCTGATCGACCAGTTGCCGATGGCCTGGCGAGAAGCGGGGTGGTGAGTGTGGGCATGGACCGCCACACATTGGATCGGGCACAAAGCCGCGCCTGGGTTGAGGTGGACCTGGACCTGCTGGCTGCTAACATGCGCCACATCCGCTCCTTGATTCGTCCGGGCAGCCGGGTGGCTGCTGTTGTTAAGGCAGATGCGTATGGCCATGGGGCCCGGCACATCGCACCGGTTTTACTACAACATGGAGCCGATCGCCTGGCGGTGGCCTGCCTGGATGAAGCGATTGAGCTGCGCCAGGCTGGGATACAGGCGCCCATCCTTATCCTGGGGCCTACACCGGCTGCCTGTTCAGAGGCTGTGGTCGCTTATGACCTGACCCCCACCGTTTTTTGTGCCCAGTCGGCCCAGGCCCTGTCGGACCAGGCGGTCAAGCAAAACAAACGGCTGTCGGTTCATGTCAAGATCGACACGGGCATGAGCCGGATCGGTCTCATGCCGCAAGCCGAAACCGTGGCTGTCCTGACGGGTATGCAGGCCCTGCCCGGGCTGCACCTGGCGGGTTTGTTCACCCATTTCCCGGCAGCAGATCAGGTGGACGAGCGAGAGACCAGGGCGGCGTTTGACCGTTTTATGCGGTTTAGTCAGCAGTTGGCACAGCAGGGCCTGTCCATTCCCATCCAGCACGTGTGCAACAGTGCGGCGACCCTGCGATTTCCACACATGCATCTGGACTTGGTGCGGCCGGGCCTGATTCTTTACGGCATGCTGCCAGCCAATCATCTGGACCCGGGGCACAAGCTCAAACCGGTGATGACCGTTAAGACACGCGTGGTGCGCAACCAGCTGATTCCGGCCGGCTCTCAGGTGGGTTATGGCAACAGCTGCCGCTTGACAACAGACCGGCAAGTTGCCACCTTGTCCATCGGTTATGCGGATGGTTACCTGCGACGCCTGGCCGGTCGGGCCAGCGTGCTGATCCGCGGCAAGCGGGCCCCCTTGTTGGGCAGCATTTGCATGGACCTGTGCATGGTGGACGTGACTGAAGCCGGTGGCGCAGCCATCCAGCCGGGGGAAGACGTGATTCTTTTTGGGGACCAGGCGCAAACCCTGCCGGTTGCTGACCTGGCCCGCTGGTCAGCGTCCATACACTATGAGATGACCTGTCTGGTGGGGCGCCGGCTGCCCAAGCTTTACATGCGTGCGGGCCGGCCCGTCTGTGTCCGCCAGGACGTCGGCCGCAGCGACAGTTGCTCAAAGACTTGAACCGGCTGGCCAAAAGGCCTATAATGGAACGACAATCAAATAAGTGTTTCCGGGGCAGGGTGTAACTCCCTACCGGCGGTAAAACCCCTGAGGGGGATGAGCCCGCGACCCGCGTCGTCTGACGGCGACCGGCTGACCAGGTTGGATTCCTGGGCCGACAGTGAAAGTCTGGATGGAAGGAAGCGTCATACATGTTGACACAATGCCCCGACGGGGCATTTTTTTGTGATGACAGGAGGCAGATCATGCACGAACAAGACAAGGGGCTGTGTGCCATCAAAAAAGAACGGACCCGCTGGATTGCCAAAACCGGCATCCTGTCAGCTGTGGCCGTTGCGCTCATGTACCTGGAGCTGTCTTTACCGCTCATGCCGGTTTTTTTGAAGTTTGACTTCAGTGAGATCGCCGTTTTGCTGGCCTCTTTCGCCATGGGGCCCTGGACCGGCATCCTGGTGGAATTGATCAAGAACCTGCTGCACCTGCCGGTCACCCACACGGGTGGGACCGGAGAGCTGGCCAATTTTGTGGTTGGATCGGCCTTTGTGGGCACAGCTGGTTTTTTCTACCGGCGGGCCAAGACACGCAAAAACGCCTACCTGGGCATGGCCGTCGGAACCCTGGTCATGACGCTGTTGGCCAGCGTGATCAACTACTGGATCATGATCCCCTTTTACGTTCAGGTCATGGGCCTGCCCATGGATGCCATCATCGGCATGGTGCACGAGTCAGGCAACCGCCTGGTGACCGATCTCAAGTCCTTGATCGTGTTTGTCTTCATCCCCTTTAACCTTTTCAAGGGCCTGGTGGTTTCCTGGGTTGTCGCCTTGATCTATAAGCGTATCAGCCCCTTGCTGCATTGCTGAAAACCAGGCTTGCACACAAAGGAGTCGACGATGCGTTGTTTGAATTGCATGCAGGACACACAAGGCGCGGGGGCCTTTTGCCCCCATTGTGGCCGGCCCTTGAAAGACAGCTGGCAGCAAGCTGGCCACACGGCCTACTTGCGCCCGGATTATGATCCTTTTCGCGATGGCCGCTTTCCCCAGGGGCAGCCAGCGGGGCCAAGGGAAAAAAGGCCACCGCTGACAGGAACGGTTCTTTTGGCCCTCTTCAACATGCTGGGTTTTGGTTTTGGCATCAGCTTCTTGTCGGGCTTGACGGCATTGGTTTTCGCCCTGTTGGCAGCCGGAGAAAGCCAGGCACAGCACGCCCAAAAGCAAGCAGAACGAGCCAGGTTGTTCAACCTGATCGGGCTTGTTTTTTTGCTCCTTCAGCTGCTGGTGCTGGTGGCCCTGGCTGCCTGGTTCTTGCTGCTCCGAAGAAGCACAGCCGGCCTGGACTTTCCCCTGAGCTGATCGCTGGCCTCACAGGCCCTTTGCCGCCAAGAGGCGGACCAGGACGGCCTTTTGGGCGTGCAGACGGTTTTCAGCCTGGTCAAACACGACGGAGGCTGGCCCATCGATCACCTGTGCCGTGACCTCCAGGCCGCGGTAGGCTGGCAGGCAATGCATAAACAAGGCCCCTTTGCTGGCCCGGTCCATCAGGTTCTGGTTGACCTGATAAGGGCCAAAGCGCTGGATGCGCACGTCTTTTTCCGCCTCTTGTCCCATGCTGACCCACGTGTCGGTGTAGACGGCATGGGCTCCCTCCACCGCCTCAAGTGGGTCATGTGTCAGCAGGAGGCTGCTGCCTGATGCCTGTGCCAGTTGCCTGGCTCGTTCCACCAGGTCTTCACGACAGCCGTGGCCAGCCGGAGAGGCCACGGCCATGTCCATACCGGCCAGGGCTGCAGCCACCAGCAGGGACTGGGCCACGTTGTTGCCATCACCCAGATAAGCCAGCTTTAAGCCGTTCAACGTACCGTGGTGCTCCTGGATGGTCAACAGGTCTGCCAGGGCCTGACAGGGGTGTGCCTGGTCGGTCAGGCCGTTGATGACAGGGATACTTGCCGCCTGAGCCAGGTCAATCACGTCCTGGTGGCGGTGGGTGCGGATCATGAGGCCGTCCACAAAGCGTGACAGCACCTGTGCCGTGTCCGCCAAAGACTCACCGCGTCCCAGCTGCAGGTCCCGGTCGCTGAGAAAGAGGGCCTGTCCGCCCAGCTGCAGCATACCCACCTCGAAGGACACACGTGTCCGGGTCGATGATTTGGCAAAAACCATGCCCAGAACCTTGTTTTTCAACAGCGGTCTGGCCTGTTCGGCCTTGTGGTCTTTTTTCAGACGGACGGCCAGATCCAGCAGGTCGGACAGGCTTTCTGGGCTCAGGTCTGCCAGGCAGATGAAATCTTTCATGTGGTCAGCGCCTCCAGTTCGCGTTTGTAAACAGTCAGGAAGGTGTCAAGTTCCTGGGGTTGGATGATCAAGGGCGGCAGCAGGCGGCTGGTGGTTTCCCCCACGGACCCGATCAGGATGCCAGCTTGCATGAGCGCTTCTTTCAAGCGGACGGCGATGGGTGCTGTGTAGGAAACACCGACCATGAGACCCATGCCGCGCACATCCGAGATCAACGGCTGGTGGGCGGCCACCTGACGCAGGCCCTGCATCAGCAGCTGGCCCTGCGTCCTTGCCGCCTGGATGAGTTGTGCGTCTTCGATTTCATCTAAAACAGCCAGGGCAGCCTGGCAGGCCAGGGGGTTGCCGCCAAAGGTGCTACCGTGATCGCCCAGGCGAAAGCCCTGGCTGGCCCGGCCATTGGCAAGCACCGCACCGATGGGCAGGCCGCCGCCCAGGCCTTTGGCCAGGGTCACGATGTCGGGCTTGATGCCGTATTGCTCATAGGCAAAAAACCGACCGGTCCGGCCCATGCCGGTCTGTATTTCATCCACAACCAGCAGGGCACCTGTTTCCCGACACAGAGATGCAACAGCATCCACATAAGCGGGATCGGCGGGAATGACGCCACGCTCTCCCTGAACCAGTTCCAGCATGACAGCGCCAGTCTGGTCGCTGATGGCTTCGGACAGGGCCTTGATATCGTTAAAGGGGACCGATGAAAAACCGGGCGGGAGCGGGGCAAAGGGCCGGCTGATCTTGTCCTGTCCGGTGGCTGTTGCGGTTGCCAGGGTGCGGCCATGGAAAGAATGGGTCGTGGTGATGATCTGACTGCGGGCTTTTCCCTGGTAATAGAAAAAACCACGCACCAATTTGATGGCAGCCTCGTTGGCTTCAGCGCCGCTGTTGCCAAAAAAGACCCGCGCCCCGTCCAGTCCGGACAGGTCGGCCAGCCGTTTGGCCAGCAGGGCTTGCTGGGGGATATAGTAATAGTTGCTGCAATGGATGAGCTGACCAGCCTGTTGGCAGATGGCCCGGGTCAGCCGGGGGTGGGCGTGGCCCAGCACGTTGACAGCGATTCCCCCGATCATGTCCAGGTAACGGTTTCCCCTTTGGTCGATCAGTTCAAGCCCCTGGCCGGCCACGGCGCACAGGGGCATCCGCTTGCCGAAAACAGGCATGAAATAGGCTTCATCCAAGGCAGTGGTGGTTGCCAGGCTGTGATCAAGGGGTGTGGGTTGTTGCGTGTGCATGGGCGTCCTCCTGATGGTTGTGGCCGTTTGATCCGTGGGTGATCATGGTACCGATGCCTTTGTTGGTGAAGATTTCCAGCAACAGACAGTGGGGCACCCGGCCGTCGATGATGTGTGCACGCTTGACGCCCCGCTTGACGGTGTCCAGGCAGCCCAGCACCTTGGGAATCATGCCGCCACTGATTTCATTGTTGGCAATCAGGCGGCTGATCTCGGCTTCATTGAGGGTGGAAACCACGAAGGAACCACCCTCGGGGGCCTGGATCTTGACCCCTTCCACATCGGTCAACATGATTAATTTTTCGGCCTGCAGGGCTGCGGCCACCTCGGCAGCAACTGTGTCAGCGTTGATGTTGTAGCTGGATCCGTCCGGGCCGATACCGATGGGTGCCAGGACCGGGATATAGGCGTCATGAGCCAGCATTTGTAAAACCGGTGTCTTGATCCGGGTGATGCGGCCGACAAAGCCCAGATCCAACGGTTTGCCGTCGCGGTCCCGGGTGATTTGCTCGCATTCAATCAGGGAGCCGTCTATACCTGACAGACCGATGGCCTGTGCCCCCTTCTGGTTGAGGCCGGCGACGATCTCCTTGTTGGTCTTGCCCACCAGGACCATTTGTGCCACGGTCATGGTCTGGGCATCGGTCACCCGCAGGCCATTGATAAAACGTGATTCAATGGACAGCCTGCCGAGCATGTCGGTGATGTCGGGGCCGCCGCCGTGGACAACCACCGGGTTGATACCGACGAATTTGAGCAAGGTGATGTCTTCCATCACCTGGCTTTTAAGCTGGTCATCGATCATGGCGTTGCCACCGTATTTGATGACGATGGTCTTGCCCGCCAGGCTCTGGATGTAAGGGAGCGCCTCAACCAGCACCTCAGCTTTGGCAATGATGTCCTGGGTTTCTTGAACAGTCAGGCTTTGCATGGGTTTTCTCCTTCAGGCTTAAATCGGCCGCCCAGGCTGAATGAGACCGGCGGTTTCGTCAAAGCCGGCCATGATGTTGAGGGCCTGGATGGCCTGCCAGGCGGCACCCTTGCCCAGGTTGTCGATGGCGCACAGCATTTTGACGGTGCCGGTCCTGGGGTCTGCCAGGACGGTGCAATCGGCAAAGTTGCTGTGGACCACGTGTTTGGTGTCGGGCAGCTGACCTTGCGGCAGGACACGCACAAAGGGCTCGTTGGCATAAGTGGCCTGGTAGCTGGCCAGCAGGTCCTGGGGGTCCACGCCGGGCTTTAAAGTGGCATAGACGGTTGCAAACAGCCCGCGTTTCATGGGAGCCAGGTGGGGGGTAAAGGTCAGTTTCAAAGGGCTTTGATCGGCGGTCATCAAGCCTGCCTCTTGCTCGATCTCGGACGTGTGCCGGTGGCCGACCGCACCATAGGCACGAAAGCTTTCGGCCGCTTCACAAAAGGAAAAGGCGGTCGCATGTTGCCGGCCGGCGCCGCTGACGCCAGAGCTGGCATCAATGATGATGGTTGCCGGATCGATAAGCCCGCTTTTTAAAAGGGGCATGAGGGCGATCAGTGAACAGGTGGGATAGCAACCCGGGTTGGCCACCAGGTCGGCATCTGCCAGCTGATCCCGGTAGCCTTCGGGAAAGCCATAGACGGCCTGGTCCAGCAGGTCCGGCCTGGGGTGCTTAAGTTGGTAGACCGCTTCATAGACGGAGACATCACGGTAGCGAAAATCACCGCTGTGGTCCAGGACGCGCAGCCCGCGTGCCAACAGCTCGGGCACCACGGTTGAAGAAATGCCGTGAGGCAGCGCGGTGATGACAAAATCACACGTGTCAGCCAGCTGGTCAGGGTCCAGGGCATTTAAAGGCAAATCCAAAACCCCCTTGAAGGCCGGCATCAGGTCGGTCAGGTTTTTGCCGGCCTGGCTGTGGGAAACCAGTTGGGTCAGGGTGAAATGCGGGTGTCGGCACAGCACGCCCATCAGCTCATAGGCCACATAGCCACTGGCACCGACAAGGCCTACTCTTTTTTGATGGTTCATGTCATTCATCCTTTCAGCATTAATATTTATACACTATACTGAATAAATAAACAAAGTGCAAGCGCTAAATTACCCCTGCTGCTTGGGAAAAACGGCATGAGGGCGACCCAGGTTAGGCAGGTTTGCCAAAAATCAAAAAGGTCGTTTGGTGTCTTTGTCAATCCCCTGCAAGCGGATTGCCAAATTTGTCCGACAAGTTTTGGTAGTATTTGCGTATGGCGCTGTCAGACGGCTAGTGTTATTATTCTATATGCGATGCGGGAAATCCGCATAATATCCTGTAGGGCTAAAGGGAGGTTTCTATGGCCAGTGTAACGTTGAAAAACATATACAAGAAATTTGAAGGGGGCGTCGTCGCTGTCAGTGACTTCAACATTGACATTGCAGACAAAGAGTTCATCATTCTGGTTGGTCCGTCCGGTTGTGGTAAATCCACCACGCTGCGTATGATCGCAGGCCTGGAAGAAATCACAGAAGGTGAAATCTACATTGATGACCGTCTGGTCAACGACGTTCAGCCCAAAGACCGTGACATCGCCATGGTTTTCCAAAACTACGCCTTGTATCCACACATGACGGTTTTTGACAACATGGCTTTTGGTCTGAAACTGCGTAAAACACCCAAAGATGAAATCAAACGCCGTGTCGTCGAAGGGGCCAAGATTTTGGAGATCGAGCACCTGCTGGATCGTAAACCCAAGGCCCTGTCCGGTGGCCAGCGCCAGCGTGTTGCCCTGGGCCGTGCCATTGTGCGTGACCCCAAGGTCTTCCTGATGGACGAACCGCTTTCAAACCTGGATGCCAAACTGCGTGTTCAGATGCGTGTTGAAATCACCAAGCTGCATCAGCGGCTGCAGACCACCATCATCTACGTCACCCATGACCAGACCGAAGCCATGACCATGGGTACCCGGATTGTGGTCATGAAGGATGGGTTCATCCAGCAGATTGATGACCCGACCAACCTTTACATGCGTCCCAAAAACACCTTTGTTGCGGGCTTCATCGGCATGCCGCCCATGAACTTCATCAACGCTGACCTGTCGGTTAAAGACGGTCAGGTTGTAGTCAGCTTCAACGACATCGATATCACCCTGCCTGAAAAATACGCCACGCCTGAGGTTCTGGCCTATGATGGCAAAGAAGTGATTTTCGGTGTTCGTCCGGAAGCCTTGACAGATGACAGCCGCTTTGTGGAAAACAACCCGCAGACCGCCTTTCCGGCCCATGTTGATGTGGTTGAGATGCTGGGTGCAGAAACCTACCTGTATGTCACCATTGGTGGCATGACCAACCTGGTTGCCCGTGTTGAACCGACCATCAGCCAGTCCAAAGTCGGCGAAATGACCACGCTGGCCATCGATGGCAACCGCATCCACCTCTTTGACAAAGAGACCGAGCTGGTTATCCAGAGCTGACCAAACGGCAGACGTATCAACTTGTGTTTTAAAAAGGCCGGTCTGAAAAGACCGGCCTTTTTGTGACAAACCTGGTGGCTGTGTCAGCTGTCCAATGCCTTGACTGCCTGACTCAGCCGCTCCAGCCCCGCCTGGAGGGCCTTTTGGGGCAGGGCCAGGTTCAGCCGTTCAAAGCCACGTCCCTGGGGGCCAAAAAAGGAGCCGGTCAGGAAAAAGAGCTGGTTGGCTTCCAACCAGGCCTGGCGCTGTTTTTCACCCATGCCCAGCGCGCGTAGATCCAACCAGGCCAAAAACGTGGCCTGCAGGTCAGCCATGGGCAGCTGGGGCAGCTCACGGGCCATCCAGCTGGTCAGCAGGGCGCGGTTTTCGGTCAGGTAAGCCATCATGGCCTGGTGCCAGGCCCGGCCTTTTTCGTAAGCCGCCTGGCAGGCAACCGTCCCCAACAGGTTACCCCCGCTGATGCCACAGCGGGACTGGCCGGCCAAAAAGCGCTTGCGCAAGTCGGGGTTAGGGATGATCAGGTTGGCAGTGGACAGGCCCGGCAGGTTAAAGCTCTTGCTGGGCGCTGTACAGATGAAAGACTGGTTGGCCACCGCTTCACCCAGGCTGGATAAAACGGTGTGCCGGTGTGGCTTGAAGACCAGGTCGGCATGGATTTCATCTGAGATCACCAGCACCTGGTGCTTGATGCAAATGGCCGTGACCGCCTCCAGCTCCTGACGGGTCCAGGCGCGGCCAACCGGGTTGTGTGGGCTGCACAAGAGAAGCAGGCGAACCCGGGGGTCTTTGGCTTTGGCTTCCAGATCCGCCAGGTCGAAGGCATAATCCTGCCCTTCTTGCTTGAGGGGGTTGAAGACCAGCTTGCGTCCCTGGCGCTCAACCGCATGAAAGAAGGGGGCATAAACGGGCGGCTGAATGATGACACCATCCCCGGGCTGGCTGAAGGACGAAACCAGCTGGTAAAGGGCATAGACAATGTTGGGGACCTGGATCACCCAGTCAGGCTGGATGTCACAGGCGTGATGGTCCACAAACCAACGCCGGATGGCGGCGTAATAGGCTGGCTGGGGCTCAAAATAACCCAGATGGCCGTCTTGTATCGCCTGTTGCAGGGCTTCTTTAATCTCAGGCGCAGGCTGGAAATCCATGTCTGCAATTGAGAAGGGATAAACCAGGGATGTGGGATCCGGGGTCTTTTCGGCCAGACGCCACTTCACCGAGCCGACCAAGCGGCGCGGAGACAAGGAATCGAAATCATACTGCTGCATGCAAACCACCTCGTTGTGTTTTGAGGGCTTTGGACGCAGCTGGTATCCAGGCAGTGGCGCTGCATCCCGTGCCCCTGGGGCATCTGGATTGGTTTCGCTGATGGATTGTCATCTTCTTGAAACCTGTGCCCGAACAGGATAAGATATGATGTAGATTACCATATGTTGCGAGCCAGCGGATCTGCCAGGTGTGAAAGGTGCTGAAAAACATGGAAGAGATTAAGAAGTGTATCCGGGAAGCAGCTCGTTTTTTGGACAGAACTGCCGGGGTACTGGATCCGGATGGGATCATTTTGGCCAGCACCAATGAAGAATTAGAAGGAAGCGAAGATTCTTCTGCGCGGGCGGTCATGTTGTCAGAAGAAACAACGGCTGTGACCTACGGGCGAACCTACATGAAACTGCCGGTGACAGAACGCAAGACTGTGATTTGCTTTGTGGATGGCACGGATGTGGTGGCCCGCAACTACCTGGACCTCTTGGTGCGCTGGATCGGTGCCGCCCTCAAGGAACGCAACTCCGAAGTGGAACGCGAGTCTTTTTTAAAAAACGTCCTGCTGGAAAATGAACTGCCGGGGGACATACCCCTCAAGGCCCGGGAGTTTAAAATCCCCTATTCACTGACCCGCCTGGCCTTTTTGATTCGCTTTGAAAAAGCAGAAGAGCTGGATTGCATTGAAATTTTAGAAAACATGTTTCCGGATCAGCGCAACAACCACATCCTGCCCATGGATGAGGAGACCATTGTGCTGCTGGCTGAAATCCCGCGCGACCAGCCCAAGTTGATCAATGAGATGGCCCATCAGATTCTGGACAACCTCAATGCGGAATCCATGGCCACCATCCACATCGGCATCGGCATGCCGGTCGACAACCTGAAAGATGCGGCCAAGTCTTACCGGGAAGCGTCTCTGGCCTTGACGGTGGGTGCCATTTTTGAAAGCGAACGGTATGTCATGCGCTATGACCGCTTAGGTCTGGGGCGCCTGATCTATCAGCTGCCGCCCACCCTGTGTCACATGTTCCTGGATGAAGTGTTTCCGTCAGGTGCCTACGAGGCGCTGGACAGTGAGACCTTGCTGACCATTCAAAAATTCTTTGAGAACAACCTCAACGGCAGCGAAACATCCAGACAATTGTTCGTTCACCGCAACACCCTGGTTTATCGCCTGGACAAAGTCCAGAAAATCACCGGACTGGATTTGCGCAACTTTGATGATGCCGTCTTGTTCAAGCTGGCGTCCATGGTGCGCAAATATTTAGAAAAACAGGAAAAAGCATCTGCCAAATCATCTGGAGGCCGTTGGTGGCAAAACCAGTAGGCCGGTGCTTCCGGAGGATCTGTTTTGATTGAGTTTGTCAACGTGTCCAAGACATACCGGACAGGAACCAACGCCCTGAAGGATGTCAGCTTCACCATTCAGGACGGGGAATTTGTTTTCATCATCGGCCGCAGCGGTGCCGGGAAATCCACCCTGATCAAACTGTTGACCTGTGAAGAAATACCTTCTGAAGGACAGGTCTTGATCGATGATTATGATGTGGCCAGCATCCGCCGGTCTTTGATTCCCTACCTGCGCCGCAACATCGGCATGGTTTTTCAGGACTTTCGTCTGATCGAAAGCAAAACGGTTTATGAAAATGTGGCGTTTGCCATGGAAATTGTGGGTGCCTCCAGGCGCTTGATCCGCAGGCGGGTGCCGATTGTCTTAAGTATCGTCAACCTGCGGGACAAGGCTGATGCCCGGCCTGGCCAGCTGTCAGGCGGTGAACAGCAACGGGTGGCCATCGCCCGGGCCATGGTCAACAACCCCATGCTGATCCTGGCTGATGAGCCAACCGGCAACCTGGACCCGGCCAACAGCGAGGCCCTGATGGCCCTGCTGGAGGAGATCAACCACATGGGCACGACGGTCATTATCTGCACCCATGACCGTGAGCTGGTTGACCGCATGAAAAAGCGGGTCATTGAAATCGACGGGGGCTGTCTGGTCCGAGACGACAGTGTGGGCGGGTACACGGGCGAATGCCTGACGCAAGAACCGCCTAAGCCTGCCAAAGCAGGTAAACCACAGGGGAGCCTGCGCAAGAAACCGGCTGCCAGCGAGGTGGCACCATGAAGCTGTCATCGCTGGGGCACTCCCTGAAAGAAAGTTTCCTGAGCATCCTGCGCCACCCGGTGGTCACCATCGCCTCGGTGACCACCATTGCCTTGATGCTGGTCCTGCTGGGGGCCTTCATGACCTTTTCCATCAACGCGGAACAAATCATTGAGCGGGCCGGCCAGCAGCCGCCCATTGAGATCACCATGGAGCTCAATGTGCCTGTTCAGGAGCTTGAAGCGGTCCGGGCCAGCCTTGATGCGGATGAGAGCGTGGTGGAAGCGACGCTCTACACCCCGGAGGAAAATTTCGACCACTTTAAGAAAAACCTGGAAGCCGAAGAGCTCTTTGACGACTTCCCGGTGGAAAACATCCCGTACACGTTTCTGGTCCGCCTCAAGGACCCTGAACTGGGTGAGGCGTTTCAGGCCAGGGTTTCGGGCCTGCCGGGTGTCCGGCGTGTCACCTTGGAGCAGGTGGTCATGCGCTTTCTCAGCCAGGCCATTGTGTGGGTGCACTACGCATCGGCCATTGCCTTTGTGGTTTTGGGCATTATTTCTTTTTTCATCATTTCCAACATGGTCCGCGTGGCTGTGTTCTCACGCGGTGAAGAAATCGGCATCATGAAGTACGTGGGAGCAACCAACTGGTACATCCGGGTGCCCTATATCCTGGAAGGGGCCCTGGTTGGCCTGGTGGGTGCTTTGCTTGCCTGGCTCTTGATCTGGTTTGCCTACGAACACCTTTACAGCGCCCTGATGGCCGGTGTCAAGCCCAGCGATGTGCTGGCCATGGTGGAGCCGCAGGCCTTGGCCCGGCGGCTGCTGTGGATCAAGCTTCTGCTGGGTATTGGCGTGGGTGCCCTGGGCAGTGCGATTTCGGTCAGACGGCATATTTCGGTTTAAAGGAGGGGTATCGGTGACACCTGCATGGCAACGACAGCTCAACAAACGCACCGGCAAGGCCCTTGTGCTGCTGGTGGTTTTGCTGGCTTCTTTTTTTCTGGGGTCAGGCGGCCTTGCGGCCCAGTCGACCAGCCAGGAATTGGAAGCGGCGCGGCAAAAGCAACAAGACCTGCTGGCTGCCAAAACCGAGCTCAACCAGAAAACCGCCCAACTGGCTCAGGAAGCCGACGTCCTGACCGGTGAACTGGCCTGGCTCAATGAGCGCAGCGAAGAGCAGCGCACCCTCTACACTGAAAAAACCAAACAGCTGGAAGCGGCCATCAGCAAGTTGGAGGCCTCCTATGCCGCCTACCTTGAAGCTGAAGAAACCCTGGCTGAAAAAGAGGCCCAGTATGCCCAGCGGGTCCGTGTCATGTTTGACCACCGCAACCGGTCGGTCTTTGATGTTTTCCTGGAATCCCGGAGCCTGCAGGGCTTTTTCACCACCCTGCAATTTATGCAGATTGTCGCCGATGCGGATGAACAAATGCTCGAAGACCTGGGGGCTGCCAAGGACGATGCCCTGATCAAGCGCGACCTGGCCCGCCAGGACGCTGACGCCATGGCTGATGCGGTTGTGCAAATTGAGGCCGATCTGGCCCGGCTGGAGGCAGACGCCGCGCTTAAAGCCACAGACTTGCAGGCCGTGACCTTCCAAATGACCGAATATGAACTGCAGGAAGAGGCGCTGGTCCAAGAATCAGAAACGGTCGGTGCCCAGATCGCCGCCTTGCAGAAAAAACTGGAAGCCGAGCTGGCGGCCGCGGCCACCCAGGCCGCTCAGGCAGCGCGTGCGGCTGAGGCCAGCCGGGCAGCTGAAGCCAGCCGGGCCGCTGAAGCCACGCGGGCAGCCCAGCAAGCCGGGCAGGAAAGCCAGGTCACGCAGCCGCCGCCGCCGGCCGGCAACCAACCCAACACATCCGGGTGGTTTTGGCCCTATCCGGGCGACCGCCGGGTTTATTCGGCCTATGGCATGCGCTTTCACCCCATTTACCGCGTCAACCGCATGCACACCGGTGTGGACCTGGGCGGCGCTTATGGCGCGCCCATCATCGCTGCCGCAGATGGTGTGGTCATTCTGGTGGCCACGCCCTATCCAGGGGCCAACCGGGGGGGCAGCGGCTACGGCAATTATGTGGTGGTGGCACACGCAGATGGCTTGTCCACCCTCTATGGGCACCTGAAGACGGCTGACGTATCGGTGGGCCAGGCCGTATCCGGGGGAGACCGGATCGGCACCTGCGGGGCAACTGGCGCTGCAACCGGGCCTCATCTGCATTTTGAAGTGCGGATCAACGGCCAGACAACCAACCCCTTGCCCTATATCCAATAAGCAGGCACATGAAAGACAGGTTACCCATGATGAACGAAACGAGACCCGAAGCGGACACTGCCGGTCAGGCAAACAAACGGCCCAACAGCGTGGCTGTTTCTCGCCTGGTCACTGTGTTAATCACGGTGATCTTGACGTTTTCCCTGACCGCTGGCGGCTTTTTATTGTGGATCCAGGCCCGAGGACCTGACCTTTCGGTCCAGGAGACGGACCGGCTGACCTTCAGTTTCCAGCCAGATCCGCAGACGCAGGCCGCCCTGGGAAAACTTCAGTCAGTTTACGGCTTTGTCCAGGACCGGTATTACAAGGCCCTCACTGATGCCGAGTTGATTGAAGCCATGTTGCGCGGGCTGGTCAATGAACTGGACAGCCCCTACACCTTTTACCTGACAGCCGAAGAAAACGAGCAGATCGAAGAATCCATGAGCGGCCAGTACAGCGGCATTGGCGCTTTTGTCGCCCTCAACAAGGATGGCCTGGTCGAAGTCACGGAAGTCATCGAGAAAAGCCCCGCGGAAGAGGCGCAGATCATGATCGGAGACGTCTTCGTCGAAGTGGATGGCCAGGATGTCACCGGTTTTCGGGACATCACAGCGGTGGCGGCCCTGGTTCGCGGGCCAGAAGGAACCACCGTTGACCTGGTCTTGTTCCGGCCGTCCATCAACGACCGGGTGCCGATCACGGTGGCACGCCGGGCCATCACCTCGGCTTCGGTGGCCCACCGCATGCTGGAGCCAGGCATCGGATATGTGCAGGTGCGCGAGTTTTCCCAACAGGTCTCCAAGCACTTTACCGCTGCTGTCGATGAGCTGCAGGCGCAGGGGGCCCGGCACCTGGTGGTGGATTTACGCAACAACGCTGGTGGCATGGCCCATGAGGTGGTGGACATGCTGGACTACCTTCTGCCCCAGGCCACGCTGGCAACGGTGCGCGGCCGGGAAAAAGGCCAGCCTTACGAGCTGTCCTGGACCTCCGACCCCCGCATGGGGGTTTCTGAAGATATGCGCTATGCCATTTTGGTCAACAGCTTCAGCGCCAGTGCCTCGGAACTTTTTGCCGGTTGTTTGAGAGACCACGGCAAAGCGGTCCTGGTGGGGGAGCAAACCTTTGGCAAGGGCAGCGGCACCGTCACCATTCCCCTGGACGACGGCTCGGCCATCAACCTGACCAACTTTTTGTATATTTTGCCCAAGGGAGACAGCCTTGAAGGGGTGGGCCTGGCGCCGGACCTGCCGGTGTCTTTGCCCGAAGACATCAGAACCTTGTCGCTCAACCGCCTGACACGGGAGCAGGACACCCAGCTCAGCGCAGCCCTTGACTGGCTGGATCAGTTGCCCTGAGCCATGTATCAGGGGCTGGCACACATCTATGACCGCCACCAACGGCAAGCCTGGCCGCTTTGGGCTGATTTCATCCAGGCTCTGGATGCAGCCTGGTCTGATCGCAGCGGTGGTGATGGGTCGCAAGGTCGGCCCATCCTGCTTGATCTGGGCTGTGGCACCGGGGGGTTTTGTCTGGAAATGGCCCGTCGGGGCTACGACCCCATCGGCCTGGACCGGTCTGCAGACATGCTGGCCCAGGCACAGGAAAAAGCCCGAGCGCAAACAGACCAAGGCCAGGCGGCCTGTCTGTTCCTGCATCAGGATATCACCGCATTTGAACTTTATGGCACGGTGGACCTGGCTGTCTGCCTCATGGATACCGTCAACCACCTCTTGACCGAAGAAGCGGTCCGGCAGATGCTGCAGCTCTGCCACCATTATTTGAACCCGGGTTGTCTGCTGGTGCTGGACCTGCTGACGCACCAGCACCTGCAGCAGACCTTGGGCAAACGGCTCTTTGTTGAGGACCAGGCGGATTACACCCTGCTGTGGCAAAACGATTATGAGGCGGCCACGCAAATGAACCAGGCCCGCACTACCCTCTTTTTAAAAGACGAAAACAAGCGGTACCGCCGCTTTGACGACCGCATCCAGGAGCGTTACCATGACCCGGAAGCCGTGGCTAGCTGGGCGCGTGACGCGGGTTTTCAAACCATTGGCAGCTCGGCCTTTGAGGGGCTTTCCCCGCCGAGGCCCCACCGGGAACGGACCTTTTGCCTGTTTAAAAAAGGACCGATCAAACCGCCAGAAGCAGGTGCACGATGACACAAGATCAAACGAACGCAGCTGACGACCGGATCGTCAGGGCAACAGCCCGCAACCACACCATCCGGGCCTTTGCCTGCCAGACCACCCGGCTATGCCAGGAGGCGGTGGTTCGCCACGACCTGTCGCCTGTTGCCGCGGCAGCCTTGGGCCGGTTGATGAGCGGGGCCCTCTTGCTGGCCGAAGACCTGGACCGGCCAGATGACAGCTTGACGGTCCTCATCCGGGCAGACGGGCCGCTGGGGGGCTTGACGGTTGTTGCTGACGGCCAGGCCCGGGTGCGTGGCCTGGTCCAAGCACCCGTTGTTGCATCCCGCTACCTGGGTCAGGGCAAACTTGATGTTGGTGCGGCTGTGGGCCGGGGCACCCTGACGGTGATCCGGGATCTGGGCCTGAAAGAACCTTATGTGGGCCAGGTGGAGTTGGTCTCCGGTGAGATTGCCGAAGACCTGGCGGCCTATCTGGCTTATTCCGAGCAAATCCCTTCGGTTATCAGCCTGGGTGTCCGCCTGTCAGCAGACGGGGTGATCCAGGCAGGCGGCTTCATGGTGCAGCTGATGCCGGATGCCCAGGAGCAGACTGTGGCCTGGCTGGAAGAACAGGTGGCAAAGCTGCCAGAGAGCACCCGCATGCTCGAAGCGGGCCTGGGCCCGGAAGACATGCTCCAGCAGCTGTTGGGTGATGACGTGCAGATCCTGGCAGCGCGCCCCTGTGCGTATCACTGCCCTTGCCAGCGGGAACGCATGGCTGCCAACTTGCTTGCCCTGGGCCGTGTTGAGCTGGCTGAGCTGGCAAACGACCCGGACGGCATTGAATTGACTTGCCATTTTTGCGGCCGCCACTATCGCTTCAGCCAGGCCGACATCAAAGGCCTGCTCGAGGCGTCGAAGCAGGTGAAAAAAGATGAACAAGACACACCACAAGAAGCTGGCCTCAGCCAGCCGCCGGGGCCTTCACCAAGGCCTGTTGCTGCTGTTGGTGATCAGCCTGACCGCCTGCACGCTTCAGAACCCGACCTCCCCGCTGCCGACAAGCAGCCAGACGGTCCAGACAGAGACTGAAGACGCGGCCACAGCAAGCAGCTCCTCCTTTACGCCAACAGCCACACCACAGCCGACCGCCAGCCCGCAAGCCACGGTGGCGCCGCAAGCGACCCCCACCCCCCAGGCCACAGTGACGCCTGTGCCAACCCCGCAAGCGACCCCTGCAAGCCCCGCGCTTGATGACCTGGATAACCAGCCAACGGGCTGGTACTATGTGCCGGCCACGCCAGCGGGTTCACAGCGGCCGGCAACCGTGCCTGATGCTGTCAACAGCCTGATGCGGCAGACCGGCTCCCTGTGGCAAGAAGAGAACCCGTCAGGCAAACCCCTTTACCTGACCATGGATGAAGGCTATGAGTATCAGGATCTGACAAGCCGGATTCTGGATATCGCACAACGCAAGGCCCTGCCGATCACCTTCTTTGTGACGGGCTCCTACATTGACCGCAACCCGCAACTGGTGCAACGCATGGTTTCAGACGGGCACCTGGTGGCCAACCACACCCAGACCCACCCCAATTTACCCCGGCTGCTGGAAGCGCATGGCCCGGCTGCTGTCCTGGCCGAACTGGAAGCGGTTGAGCAACGCTTCCAGGCCTTGACGGGACAGCCCATGAACCGGTACATCCGCCCCCCTGAAGGCAGTTACAGCCAACGGCTGTTAACTTTGTTCCAACAGTCAGGCTATCAGGCTGTCTTCTGGAGCTTTGCCTACCGGGACTGGTTAACGGATGAGCAGCCGGACCAGGGCGAAGCCTTGGAAAAAATCCTGTCGCAGCTGCACCCGGGGTCTATCCTGTTGCTTCATGCTGTTTCCAGCACCAACGTGGCTGTGCTTGAGGCTTTTGTCGACCAGGCCAGGGAAGCGGGTTATACGTTTAAATTGTTGACCGAATGGCCTTGAATGAAGGCCTGGCGTGAACGGTTATTCTTGAATATTGTGATAGGTGCCGATAGAATAGCATTAAGATGTGTGCCAAACGACCTTGGCCCAGATCAGGTTGGCTTATCCAGCGACGCATCAGGGGTGGTCGGGGTTGCGGGACAGGCCAACACAAAAAGGAAACAGGAGGAAGGGTATGAGTCTGAAAGAACTGTCGAAAACATCTGAAAAGTTTCAGCTGAGCGAACCAATCACGCTGGAGGAGCTTCATGACCTGATGGTTCAAAACCAGGAAGCTTTCCCGGGAAAATTCAAGTTGAAAAAAGGGTTGTTTGGTGCATCGATTTCCTTTGATGTGTTTATGAACGTCAAGCCCTTCATCAAGGCCAAGGAAAACACCGTGACTGTCAGAAAGATGCAAAGCAGCACCAAGGTGGGTGTCGGCGGCATGAACATTGACATCAAGGCAACCCAGCAGGCCATGTCTGCGGCCAAAGAAGGTGGGATCGGCAAAGCAGTGACCGGCGGCCAGGACTATTTCCTGCAAGTCATTGAAGCGGTTGGCGCTGTGCTCAAGGACCGGCTGGCCTAAGCAATCACGCCCCTCGGGGATGGATCAACCAGCACCGTTTTGCCTGAAAAACGGTGCTGGTTTTTTGAATGTTGGTTTCTGGAGGAAAAATGGAGAAAAAAGATCGTTTTCCCCTTGCATTTGCCAGACTTCTGTTATAAGATATCAAGTGCGCGCCTTTTTGACAGTGTGCGCAAGCGAAGACTTTGGAGATTGCCGTCCGGACTGCTGCGGTTCGCGGCGGGTAACTTCAAAAGAGCCAGCCCGGATCGAAGCCGGGTGACAGGACCAACCTGGACGCAGTGTGCGTGGATCGCATGTGCCCAGCGCCGGAATACAAAACGGATGACTGGGTATTATGATGAAGAGAAATGAAACGCCCGGCACAGGTGAAACCTGAAAAGCATGGTAGGAGGTTTGACCCACATGGCATCAAATCAAAAAATCAGAATCAGACTGAAGGCTTTCGACCACAACATCTTGGATGAAAGTGCCGAGCGTATTGTGGAGACGGCCAAACGCACAGGCGCCGTCATTTCCGGTCCGATTCCCTTGCCGACGGAAAAAGAAATCGTGACGATTTTGCGTTCGCCGCATAAATACAAGGATGCGCGTGAGCAGTTTGAAATCAGGACCCACAAGCGCCTGATTGATGTGCTGACACCGAACACCAAAACCGTGGAAGCCCTGATGAAGCTGGAGATGCCGGCAGGCGTCAACATTGAAATCAAGCTGTAAGCGTGTGGCTTGAACACATGGTCATGTTCACACCCGCTGTGAACCAATAACCAGGAGGTAGCAAGAATGACAAAATTCATGATCGGCAAAAAAGTCGGTATGACCCAACTCTTTGATGAAGATGGGCTGGCCATACCCGCCACGGTCATTGACTGTGGCCCGCTTGTCGTGATCCAGAACAAAAACCAGGACCGTGATGGCTACCAGGCCGTCCAGGTTGGCTATGGCACCGTGAACCCAGATAAGGTGATCCGGCCGATAAAAGGACAATACGAGAAAGCCGGCCTCGAGCCCAGGCAGGTCATGCGTGAATTTAAAACAGATGAAACGTATGAGCCTGGCCAGGAACTGACGGTCAGCGACATGTTCCAGGTTGGCGATCAAGTGGATGTCAGCGGTGTTTCCAAAGGAAAAGGCTATGCCGGTGTGATCAAGCGCCACGGCCTTTCGCGTGGACCCAAGACCCACGGGTCTCATTACCACCGCGGCCAGGGATCCATGGGATCCTCTGCGACGCCGGGACGTGTCTTCAAAGGCAAGAAAATGCCCGGCCAGATGGGGCGTGAAGCTGTGACAGTTCAAAACCTCAAGGTGGTCATGGCAGATGGCGAGCGCAACATTCTGGTTGTCAGGGGCGCTGTTCCGGGACCGCGGGGCGGTATTGTGGACATCACCACATCCGTCAAATCCCGGTAACGGGCGTGAAGGAGGATCATAACAATGGCAAAAGTTGATGTATACAACATGGAAGGCGTTGTGACGGGCACGCTCGAACTCGATGACACTGTTTTTGGTATTGAGCCCAACCAGGACGTCATGCACCGCAGCGTCTTGATGTACCTGGCTAACCAGCGCCAGGGCACCCACGCCACCAAAACGCGCAGCGAAGTGCGCGGTGGCGGCAGAAAGCCTTACCGCCAGAAGGGCACCGGCCGCGCCCGCCAGGGCTCCATCCGGTCCGCCCAGCATGTGGGAGGCGGCGTCATCTTCGGGCCCAAGCCGCGTTCCTACCGCATGAGCATGCCCAAGAAAATGCGCCGTTTGGCCATCCGGTCGGCCTGGTCTGCCAAGCTGGCCAGCAAGCAGGTCATCGTTTTAGAAGACCTGACCTTGCCTGAAATCAAGACGGCCCGCATGAGCCAGCTGCTTAAAAAACTCGGCGCAGACACAACGACGCTTCTGGTGACCCTCAACAGCGATGAAAAAGTTGTGAAATCGGCCCGCAACCTGCGCGGTGTCAAAACGGCGCCGGTGCATTCGATTCATGTTTACGATCTGCTCAAGTTCGATACCTGTGTCGTGACCCAGGATGCGATCTTGAAAGTTCAGGAGGTGTATGCATCATGAAAGCGGCGCAGGATATTATCATTCGACCGGTGATTACGGAAAAGAGCACCAGCGATGCAGCCGTCGGGAAATACACCTTTGTTGTTGATAAATCAGCGACAAAGCCGCAAATCCGCCGTGCCTGCGAGCAGCTGTTCAAGGTGAAGGTCAAAAAAGTCAACACCGTCCAATACAGCGGCAAATCCAAGCGCATGGGTGTCCACCAGGGGCTGACGTCCTCCTGGAAAAAAGCCCTGGTGACCATTGACATGGACCCCAAACCTGAAAGCTACCAGGTGGAGGGCGGCAAGGAAACCCAGGTGACACGCAGATACAAAACCTCGATTGAGGAATTCGGGTTCGGCCAGTAAGCCGTGCCAGCACGAGAAGGAGTGAATGACCACCATGGCAGTTAAAAGCTACAAACCGACTTCTCCAGCCAGGCGTCAGATGACTTCGGCCGATTACAGCCAGCTGTCGACCAAAGCACCTGAAAAAAGCTTGCTGGTCAAGCGCAAGAAAACGGGTGGCCGCAACGTCTATGGCCGCATCACCGTGCGCCACATTGGCGGCGGCAACCGCAGAAAAATCCGGATCATTGACTGGAAGAGAAACAAGGACGGTATCCCCGCCACGGTTAAAGCCATTGAATACGATCCCAACCGGACGGCCCACCTGGCTTTGATCCAGTATGCGGATGGCGCCAAGGCCTACATCCTTGCGCCGGAAGGCTTGAAAGTGGGCGACCAGGTCCAGAGCGGACCGGACGCCGATATCGTGCCTGGGAACGCCAAGACCCTGGAAACCATTCCGTTGGGCACGACGATCCACAACATTGAAATGAAACCGGGCAAGGGCGCCCAGATGGTCCGGACTGCCGGTGCCAGCGCCCAGCTGATGGCCAAAGAAGGCGGCTTTGCACAAATCCGCCTGCCCTCAGGCGAAGTACGCATGATCAGCGTGCGCTGCCGTGCGACCATCGGATCGGTTGGCAACAGCGAGCATGAGAACATCACCATTGGAAAAGCGGGCAGGAAACGCAACATGGGTGTGCGCCCCAGCGTCCGCGGCCTTGCTATGAACCCTGTCGACCACCCCCATGGCGGTGGTGAAGGCAGATCTCCGATCGGCATGCCGAGCCCTCTGACCCCCTGGGGTGTTCCGACGCTGGGCAAGAAAACCAGAAAACGCAACAAACCTTCCAACAAGTACATTATCAAGAGAAGGAACAGCTAATCAATTGGAGGCTTTCGTCATATGAGCAGATCTGTCAAAAAAGGCTTTTTCGTCCAGGAAGCCCTGATGAAACGAATTGAAGCGATGAATGCGAAAAATGAAAAAAGGGTTGTCAAGACCTGGTCCAGGGCGTCGACCATTTTCCCGGAAATGGTGGGACACACCATTGCGGTACACGATGGACGCCGGCACGTGCCGGTCTACATCACCGAGGAAATGGTCGGACACAAACTCGGCGAGTTTGCTCCCACCCGTTTTTTCAGGGGCCATGCCGGCTCAGAAAGAAGCTCTGGCGGCCGTTAAGGCCGGCGCAGGAAAGGGGAGTAACGACGTATGGGAAAAAAAGTAATGTCCAAAGAATACCTGCTGGAAAATCGTGAAGAAATTTTGCGCCAGTATGCCCAGCCATCACGCAAAAGCCAGCGCAGACGGTATTTGACCAAGAAGGAGCGCAAGGTGCTGGGCATGGGACGGGATGAAGGCCGTGCCGTGGCCAAGCACATCCGGATCGCCCCTGGCAAGATGGCCATCGTCATCGATCTGATCAAAGGCAAATCAATCGATGAGGCCTATGCCATCTTGAAATACACGCCCAAGGCAGCCTCACCGGTGCTGGCGAAACTGCTGCATTCCGCCGAGGCCAACGCGGTTAACAACAACAGCCTGTCGCGCGATCTGCTGTATGTCGCCGATTGCTATGCCAACCCGGGTCCCGTTTTGAAACGGATCATCCCCAGAGCCCGCGGCAGCGCTGCACGAATTCGCAAAAGAACCAGCCATGTGACGTTGGTTGTCAAAGAAATGAATGGAGGAGGCTGACAGATGGGGCAGAAGGTTAATCCGCATGGACTGCGCGTAGGCGTCATTAAAGACTGGGATACCAGGTGGTATGCCGATAAAAAAGACTTCAGCCGCTTCCTGGTTGAAGACAAGAAAATCCGTGACCTGATTAAAAAAGAGGCCTTCCGGGCCGGTGTTTCACGGATTGAAATAGAACGCAAAGGTGAAGAAAAGGTTCAAGTGACCATCTCTGCCGGAAAACCTGGTATCATCATCGGCCGTCAGGGAGCCGGGATTGAAGAGCTTAAACGCAAACTGACCCAGCGCTTCAAGCGAACCTTTTTCATCAACATCCGCGAAATCAAATCCATCGACACGGATGCCCAGCTGGTGGCTGAAAACATCGCCCGACAGCTGGAGGAGCGTGTGTCCTTCCGCCGGGCCATGAAACAAGCCATGGGCCGTGCCATGAAGATGGGTGCCCGCGGCATCAAGACAGCGGTCAGCGGCCGTTTGGGCGGCGCCGAAATTGCCCGCCGCGAACACTACCGCGAAGGAACCATTCCCCTGCAGACCCTGCGGGCGGACATTGATTACGGCTTTGCAGAAGCCAAAACCACCTATGGGCGTATCGGCGTCAAGGTGTGGATTTACAAGGGTGAAATATTCCCTGCACCTAAGAAGACCAAGGACCTGGAAGGAGGCGAATCCTGATGTTGCTTCCCAAGCGTGTTAAATACAGGAAACAGCACCGTGGCCGCATGACCGGCCTGGCAACCCGGGGCCATACCATTGCCTACGGTGAATATGGTTTGAAAGCCCTGGAGCCTTGCTGGATCACCAGCAACCAGATTGAAGCGGCCCGTATCGCCATCAACCGTTTCACCCGCAGGGGTGGTCAGGTTTGGATCAAGATTTTCCCGGATAAGCCGGTGACCTCCAAACCGGCAGAGACGCGGATGGGTTCAGGCAAAGGCTCGCCCGAATACTGGGTGGCCGTTGTCAAACCAGGCAGAATTTTGTTTGAAATCGACGGGGTGTCAGAAGAAGCGGCGCGTGAAGCCATGCGGCTTGCCGCCCACAAGCTCCCCTGCAAGACGAAATTCGTCACGCGAAAGAAGGAAGGTGACGTTCATGAAGCCGAGTGAACTTCGTGAGAAAACAATCGCTGAATTGAATCAGGAGCTGACCGAGCTTAAGGATGAGCTCTTCAAACTTCGCTTTCAGCACGCCATCAACCAGCTGGAAAACCCTCTGAAACTGCGGAGCGTCAAAAGAGACATTGCTCGCGTTAAAACGATCCTTCGTGAACGTGAGCTGCAAGGTATCAAAGAGTGAAGGGGGAAGAAGCTGTGAGTGAGCGCAATGCCAGAAAGACCCGTGTGGGATTGGTCAGTAGCGATAAGATGGATAAAACCATCGTCGTGTCGGTTACAGAGCACGTCCAACATCCTTTGTATAAAAAAACCATGAAACGGACCTATAAACTGAAGGCACATGACGAAGAGAATCGTTGCAAGATCGGTGACAAGGTTCGCGTGATGGAGACACGGCCCTACAGCAAAGAAAAGCGCTGGCGCCTGGTCGACATCATTGAAAAAGCGAAATAACGCATTGATCAGGGAGGAAGATCCGTATGATTCAGGTACAGACCCAATTAAAATCTGCTGATAATACCGGAGCCAGGCGGCTGATGTGCATCAAGGTGCTCGGTGGCACCATGCGCCGGTCTGCCAGTATCGGCGATGTCATTGTGTGTTCGGTCAAAGAAGCGACGCCCGGCGGTGTGGTGAAAAAAGGTGAAATCGTTCGCGCCGTGGTCGTCCGGACCAAAAAAGCGGTCCGGCGTCCGGATGGCTCCTACATCAAATTTGACGAGAACGCGGCCGTGATCATCAAGGAAGACAAAAACCCGCGGGGTACCCGGATTTTTGGGCCGATTGCCAGGGAACTGAGAGATAAGGACTACATGAAGATCCTGTCTTTGGCTCCGGAAGTACTGTAAGGGGGACAGGTTCAATGACGAAAGTACATGTCAAAAGGAACGACCAGGTCTATGTACGCACCGGTAAAGACGCCGGACGGACCGGTAAAGTTCTGGACGTTGATCCCAATAAAGGACGCGTTCTGGTTGAAGGGGTCAACATCGTAACCAAGCATAAAAAGCCGCGCAGCCAGACCCAGCAGGGCGGGATCATCCAGCAGGAAGGCTGGATCCACGCTTCTAACGTGATGCTGGTGTGCAGCAAGTGTAAACGGCCCAGTAAAACCGGACGCAAGATCCTGGAAAATGGTGAGAAGATCCGCTATTGCAAGGCCTGCGACCAGATGATCGACACCATCCGCCAGGCCAGGCCGGTCAGGCAGTAAAGGAGGCAGAAGCATGTCAAGGCTTAAAGACAAGTACAAAAATGAAGCTGCTCCTGCTCTGCAGAAACAGTTTAACTACCGCTCTGTCATGGAGATTCCCAAGCTGGAAAAAATCGTCCTGAACATGGGTGTTGGCGATGCCAAGGAAAACGCCAAGGCCATGGACCATGCGGTTGAGGCGTTGTCGACCATTGCCGGCCAAAAGGCGGTTGTCACCAAGGCCAAGCGTTCGGTGGCCGCCTTTAAGCTGCGTGCCGGCATGGAAATTGGCTGCAAGGTGACCCTGCGTGGTGAGCGGATGTATGAATTCTTAGACAAGTTCATCAGCATCGCCCTGCCCCGTGTCCGGGACTTCAGGGGGATCAACCCCAACTCGTTTGACGGTCATGGCAACTTTGCGATGGGCGCCAAAGAGCAGCTGATATTCCCTGAAATTGATTATGATTCGATCGATAAAATCCGGGGCCTGGATATTATCATCGTGACAACGGCAAAAACCGACGAAGAGGCCAGAGCGCTTCTGCAACTGCTCGGCATGCCGTTTAGAAAGTGAGCGGAGGGACCGGAACATGGCAAAAAAATCACTGAGGTTAAAACAACAGGCCAAGCCGAAGTATTCGACGCGTGCCTATAATCGCTGCAAGCTCTGTGGCCGCCCGCATGCCTACCTGCGCAAATACGGTGTTTGCCGCCTCTGTTTCAGAGAACTGGCTTACAAAGGTCAAATACCTGGCGTTCGTAAGGCCAGCTGGTAACACCGGAGACGGGAAGGAGGAACTCAGATGCAAATTACAGATACCGTTGCCGATATGTTGACACGCATCCGCAATGCCGGTCGAGCCGGACACCCGCGATGTGACATCCCGGCCTCCAAGGTCAAACTGGCCATAGCCAACATTCTGCTTGAAGAAGGGTATATTTCCCGGGTGGAAAGCATTTCAGATGACAAGCAGGGCCTGATTCGCATCACCTTGAAATACGTGCAAAAACGATCCGTGATTTCGGGTCTGAAAAGGATTTCGAAACCGGGCCTGCGTGTTCACGCTGGCAAGGACCAACTGCCACAAGTGCTGGATGGTCTGGGAATCGCTGTGATCTCCACCTCGAAGGGGATCATGACGGATAAAAAAGCAAGAGAACTGGGCGTTGGCGGCGAAGTCATGGCCTACGTCTGGTAAGGAACTCTGAAAAAGGCAGCGGCCACCGGGTGTGCTGCCCGTAATCTTAAGAGTGGGAGGAAAAGAAATGTCCAGAATTGGAAAAATGCCGGTTGTGCTTCCCGAAGGCGTCACAGCAGCGCTGGACGGCAACAGCATCACGGTCAGCAAGGGGTCGCAGACCCTGGTTCAGCTGATCCATCCCGAGATGGCTGTGTCGGTTGAAGACAACCAGATTTTGGTCGAACGGACCAACGACAGCAAAAAACAGAAAGCCTTGCACGGCTTGACCCGATCGTTGATCAACAACATGGTCATCGGCGTGACAGACGGCTTCAGCAAGAACCTCGAAATCAACGGCATTGGCTTCAGGGCTGTGAAAGAAGGCCACAAGGTTGTCTTCAACCTGGGCTATTCCCATACCATTGAGATCGAAGAGCCCCAGGGCATCACCATCGATGTGCCGGCACCCAACCGCCTGGTCGTCAAAGGGGCTGACAAGCAACTGGTTGGCGAAACAGCGGCGAAAATCCGTGCTTTCCGCATTCCTGATCCGTATCATGGCAAAGGCATTAAGTATGATACAGAAACCTTGAGGCTGAAGGAAGGCAAAGCGGGAGCCAAGGGCGCTTAGCGTTGAAAGGGTGAAAAGTCATGAGTCAAAAAGTAAGCCGTAATGAGATTCGCAAACGAAAACACGCCCGCGTCCGCAAAAAGGTCGGCGGAACCACCCAGCGTCCGAGGCTGTGCGTCTTTCGCAGCCTGTCGCATATCTATGCACAGGTGATCGATGACACCACCGGCCGGACCCTGGTCAGCGCATCAACCCTGGACCAGACCATTCGGGATCAGGCTCTTTCGGGCGGAAACAAAGCAGGTGCTGCTGAGGTTGGCAAACTGATTGCCGCCAGAGCGCAAGACGAAGGCATCACAACAGTCGTCTTTGATCGCGGCGGCTACATTTACCACGGCCGTGTGGCAGCACTGGCCGAAGCAGCCCGTGAAGCCGGACTGAAATTCTAAGCAGGGAGGTTCTTTCATGCGCATGGAGACGAATACAATGGACCTGAAAGAGAAGGTCATTCATATTGGGCGTGTGGCCAAAACGGTCAAAGGCGGACGCAACTTCCGCTTCATCGCCCTGGTCGTTGTCGGTGACGAGAACGGCCGCGTGGGCAAAGGCCTGGGCAAGGCGGCGGAAATTCCGGATGCTATCCGCAAAGGCATCGACAAAGCCCGCAAAAACATGATCGATGTGCCGATCAGCAACACCACCATTCCTCACGAGGTCCTGGGCGAGTTCAGAGCCGGCAAAGTCTTGCTCAAACCTGCAGGGCCTGGTACAGGTGTTATCGCTGGTGGACCGGTTCGTGCGGTTCTGGAGTTGGCCGGCATCCGTGACATTCGGACCAAATCGCTCGGATCCAATAACCCGAACAACGTGGTCAATGCCACCATCGAAGGCTTGAAAGCGTTGAGATCTCCCGAACAGGTTGCCAAATTGCGTGGCAAGTCGGTTGACGAAATACTGTGACGGGGGGAAGAGACATGACGAAAGTGAAAGTCACGCTTGTCAAGAGCGTGCGCAATGCCAATAAAAAGCATGTGGCGACGGTCCAGGCGCTTGGGCTGCGCAAAATCGGTCAAACGGTTGTCCATGATGCCAGCGACTCGATTATGGGCATGGTGAGAAAAGTGGCTCACCTGGTCCACTGTGAAGAAGCGTAAGGAGGGCAAGCCATCATGAAACTCAATGAATTGTCCGCAACCCCAGGTGCCCGCGAGAACGCCTTTCGCAAAGGCCGCGGCCCCGGATCAGGCAGCGGAAAAACGGCCGGTCGCGGCCACAAAGGACAAAAAGCACGGTCTGGCGGTGGCGTCCGGCCCGGTTTTGAAGGCGGACAAATGCCGCTTTACCGCCGGGTGCCCAAACGCGGTTTCAACAACAAGCGGTTTGCCAAACACTACATTGAGCTCAATGTCGGTGATCTGGACCAGTTTGAAGATGAAACCATTGTTGACGCAGATGTTTTGAACGCCGCCGGCATCATCAAACTGCCCAAGGTCAACGACGGCATCAAAATCCTGGGTCAAGGGACCCTCAGCCGCAAACTGACCGTCCGTGCCGACGCCTTTACGAGCTCTGCAAAAGAAAAAATCGAAAAGGCTGGAGGCGTAGCCGAGGAGGTATAACATGGCCAATATGTTTGAGACCATCAGAAATGCCTTCAAGATCCAGGATCTGCGCAAAAAACTTTTGTTTACTTTGCTGATGCTGGTGGTCTACCGGATCGGGATCCTGGTTCCGGTTCCGGGCATCGATGCGGCTGCCTTCACCAGCCTGCTGGATCGATTCGGGCAGCTGGGCAGCTACCTGAACATCATTTCCGGGGGCGCTTTCAAACAAGTGTCCATCTTCTCGCTGGGCATCATCCCCTACATCAATGCATCCATCATCATGCAGCTGCTGACCGTGGCCATCCCGGCTTTGGAGCGGCTGCAGAAGGAAGGCGATGAGGGCAACAAGAAAATCCAAAAATACGTCCGTTACCTGACCGTGGTGCTGGCCCTGGTCCAGTCCACAGCCTACTGGTTTACCACGCGGCTGGCAGCGACCCCGACCATCCCCTTTGTCCTGAACGCCTTGCTGGTCATTTTGAGCTTTACCGCCGGGACCGCCTTCATCATGTGGATTGGCGAACAGATTAACGAGTCGGGTATCGGCAACGGTATCTCCCTGATTATCTTTGCGGGTATTGTAACCCGGGCACCTGACGGGGCACGGACCTTGTTTCA
>CAYXIM010000001.1:0-68051 GCA_964465385.1 uncultured Oscillospiraceae bacterium | reverse complement strand
CAGAAAGGCTGAGCAGGGTCTGGTCCCTTTCCCGGTCGTCGGGGAGCCATTGCCGGCTGTGCCGGCCCGGTTTGTGTTCGGTCACCCGTTCTTCAACCAGGGTGTTCCAAGAACCACAAGAAGGGCACCGGCCCATCCAGCCTTGTGTTTCAAATCCACATTCCTGGCAGACGTACTTGGATTTTTTGCTCATGTCCGCCTCCGCTTCAGGTCAACTTGCACCCAGTATAACACACGGCCTGCTGCCCGGGTCCATTGTCGAATCAAGGCATTTCAGTTAGAATAAGACACACACTTTGACGGACCAACCAACGGAGGTGTTCTGACGTGCATCCTTGGGAAAAGCATCTGGATCCCTGGTTTCAAAGCCACCTGGCCTACCCCCAGCAGACCCTGTACGAGGCAGTCGCCCAGGCAGCGCAGCGGTATCCGGATCAAACGGCCCTGACTTTCATGGGCAGCCACCTGTCTTACCAGGCCCTGATCGACCAGATCCGGCGGGCGGCCCAGGCCTTGAAGCAAACGGGCTTCGCTGCAGGGGAGGTGGCCACCCTTTGCCTGCCCAACACCCCGCATGCGGTTGTTTTCTTTTATGCGGTCAATCGCCTGGGCGGGATTTGCAACATGGTCCACCCCCTGACGACGGCCCATGAACTCAAGCACATCACCCGTACGACCAAGAGCACGGTCTTGATTATCCTGGATGGCTTGTTAGGCCAGCACCAGGCCAACCTGGTCACATCCGGCATCCGGCACACCATCGTCTGCTCCATCATGGACTACCTCAAGCCCACGCTGAAAGCGGGCTTCTGGCTGACCAAGGGGCGCAAGATCAAACACGGTCCCCTGGGACCTGAAGCTGTGACCTGGGCAGCTTTTCTTACCGGGGCGCAAGCGCTGCCGGACGGCCAGCGGCAGATTGATCCCCAGGCCTGTGCGGTTTACCTGCACAGCGGAGGCACCACCGGCTCGCCCAAGACCATCCAGTTATCCTCCCACCACTTCAATGTCCTGGCCCACCAGGGCCCCCAGTTGATCGGCTCGCCGGTTGATGGTTCCTTCGACCCCAGGGGCCTGTCCATGGTGGCCATCCTGCCGCTCTTTCATGGCTTTGGCCTGGGCATCGGGCTTCACACGATTTTGTTCAACGGCATGCGCTGCATTCTGGTGCCCCAGTTTTCCCCTGACCGGCTGGCCAGCATCATCCGGTGTGAAAAGCCGTCTTTGCTGGCTGCTGTGCCCACCCTTTACGAAGGCCTGTTGAGCAGCCGCAAGCTGGAAAAAGCCGACCTGTCTTGTCTGAAAGCGATTTTTTCAGGCGGCGACTCCCTGCCGTCTGACCTTAAAAAACGCTTTGATCATTTCGTCCGGGAACGCAAGGGCACCGTCACCTTGCGCGAGGGATACGGCCTGACCGAAACCGTGACCGTCTGCTGTGTCAACCCCATGCTGGACAACCGATCAGAAACAGTGGGCCTGCCCCTGGCAGACATCCGCATGAAAGTCGTCAAACCCAACACCACACAGGAGCTGCCGGTTGGCACCGACGGCGAATTTTGCATCAGTGGGCCAACCACCATGCTGGGCTACCTGAACGATCCCCAGGCAACGGCCGAAACGGTGCGCAGGCATCCCGATGGCCAGGATTGGGTTCACACGGGCGATCTGGGTTACATGGATGAAGATGGTTACTTCCACTTCAAACAGCGGATCAAGCGCATCATCAAGGTGTCTGGCATACCGGTTTTTCCCTCCCAGGTGGAAGAGGTGATCTTGTCTGTCCCGGGTGTTGTGGCGGCTTGTGTGGTCGGCATGCCCCATGCCTATAAAATGCAGGTCCCCAAAGCCTTTGTGGTGGCAGACCAGGCCATCAGCGATCACGAACAGCTTCAAGCCCAGGTGCTGGCGGCCTGCCGGCAAAAACTCTTGCCCTACGCGGTGCCCAAGGCCCTTGCCTTCATGACAGAGCTGCCCAAAACCAAGGTGGGCAAGACAGACTTCATTGCCCTGGAACGCGCTGAGCTGGAAAAAGCCGCCTCACAGGGGCTGCCGGCAGACTAGGCCCGCTTGACAGCTGGAAACAGCCTTTTTATAATGGGCACATGCCTTGGGGAATTAGCTCAGCTGGGAGAGCGCTTGCTTCGCATGTAAGAGGTCGTCGGTTCGAACCCGATATTCTCCACCAGGATGCCTACCACAACCGAGCCCAGGCACACGAAACAAGGGGTGGCAGCCCTAGACCTTGAAGGCCGGACACAGACACCCCTGTTCAGAGGTATTGATGTTTTTCAAAAACAGATGGTGCCATGCCATCCTTCCAATCTTGCTGGTGATTGGCTTTTGTGTGGCCCCGGTTGAAGCCTCGACCGGCTCTTTTCATGTGGCAGACTACAGCATCTCGGTCCTGTTGGATGAAGACGGCCGGTCACATGTGACCGAACGCATCCAGCTGGAAACCTTGACGGAGCTGCGCAGGCTGTCCATGCTCTACCAGACCGGTGACCAGCAGATGACCATCGAAAAAATCCGCCTGATTGACCAGAGCGGTCAGGAGACAGGCGGGCAGGAGCTGGAGCTCTTGCCGGCCACCGTGCCTGGCCAGGCCATGACTTACACCCTGGACGTTTCAAGTAAAAAAAAGCAACTGGACCTGACTTTGGCCCTGCAAGCCGGCATGCAGCGCACGCTGGTGCTGGACTACAGCCTGGACCATGCGGTCTTGCAACATGTCGATACCGCAGCTTTTGAAGGCCGCTTTTTTGACCCCTTGCAGGCCACCGGCCTGATTGACCAGGCAACAGTCCACATCAGCTGCACAGCCGGCTGTGACCTCAGCCAGGCCTGGCACCATGCCGCCAGCCTGTCCCCCTTTGTGCTCGCCCAGGCCGATGCCAGCACCCTCACCTTCCGTGCCCAGCGCCTGCCGGCCGCTCACACGCTGACCTTGACCTTGCTGCTGCCCGCAGATGCTTTTTCTAACGCAAGCCATGCGGACCCCATGAAACGGGCGGCCACCTTGCAGGCCCGGGCCGTTCATGAGGAAAGGCTGGCCTTGCGCCTGCACCAGGTGCGGCAGGCCGCCACCCAGATCATCTTGATCTGCGTGGCCCTGGCGGCTCTGATTGCCTGTCTGCTCTACTGGCTCTTCGACCGCGAAGGGGCCTTCCCGGAGCCCAAGGCACCCGCTGCCGACCCCCCAAAAGCCTGTCCACCCTACCTGCTGGCCTTGCTGATGCGTCATTTCAAGCCTGCGCATCTCATGCTCAGCCTGCTGCTGGATTTGACCGAACGGGGCAGGCTGTCACTGGACGGCACCGTTTTCACCTTGTGCCAGCAGCCAGACCCGCCAACTGAGCCTGTCAGCCAGACCGAAGCCTACCTGCTGGACTGGTTTTTTCAAGAGCTGTCCACGGATGGCAGCCTGGGCATTGCCGATGTGCGCCGCTACGCGCGCCACCGGGAAACCGCTGCAGCTTTTCGCAACCGCTACCGGATTTTTCAGCACCTGCTGACCCATGAGCTTTCCGAACAAAACCTGATCGACCCCGACAAGACCAGGCGTGGCCAACGGGCCACGCGCCTGCTGGCCTTGTGCTATGTGCTCTTGTCGCTGGTGTTTTTCCTTGTCTTCAAGATCACCCTGGCCCTGGTCCTGTTTGCCGTGGGTGTCGGTTTTTGGGTTTACAGCCTGACCATCCGGCGCCTGACACCTCATGGCCGCCGGCAGCTCAAAGACGGGCGGGCCCTGGTGGGCAAGCTGCGCCACCTGGACCGGCAGCAACCGCCCCCTGATGCAGACCAGCAACGGGCCTATTTTGCCTACGCGGTTGCTTTTGGCTTGTCACAGCGGTTCTTCAACCAGCTGCGCACGCTCTGGCAAGACACCCCTCTGCATGACCAGTGGTGTCGCTATGGCCTGTGTCCGCCAGACCGGCACACGCGTTGGCAGGCCGTCGACCAGTTTCAGGCTGACATCACGGCCATGCTGAATATTTTAACGTCCAGCCTGTTGTTGCCGGAAATGATGCACCGGGAACTCTTACGATGAGCTGATTCGCTTGATGGGAACGGGAGCAGACGTATCGGCCACCGGGGCCGTCTTTTTTTTGTGTCGGCGGCCCCACAAGGCCAGGATCAGGACCAGAACCAGCAAAACGGCTGAAAAAAGGGCCAAGCGGATGGGCCAGTCAAAACGGGGGGGCACCGGCAGGGCATCGGCGTCAAGCAGCTGGTGCAGGTCCCAGGGCACCAGCAGGGCCTGCAGGCGGCCGGCCGGGTCAGGCCGCCAGTTGTGGCTGGCGGCATCGATCAGGGGCACGCTCAGGACGGGGTTGTCGAAATAAGCTGAAGCAGGGGCCAGGGGCTGGTCAGCCGGTGGCAGATAGGCCATGAGGTGGCTGAGCTGGTCCCATGGGGCTTGCTGGTTGTCAAGGTCGTAGGCAACGACGGTGACCAGCAGGGCGTCCGATTTTGAACGTGCCGGCAGTGTCCAGGTCTGCGCCAAACCGACGTCCTGGTGGGTGTGGCTGCCGTCCGAAGCCGCTATCTCCAACCGGTAACCAGCCAGCTGGATGTTGTCCTGGGCGGCCGGCCAGCGGATGACCACGGACTGATCTTCCTGGCGGCTCACCGCTGCCCGGGCGCCCTCGACCCAGCCCGGCCGGATCACGTCCGCTATCGGCACCGGGGTCAGGACCAGGCGGTTCAAGATGGAACGGGTGCCCAGCTGACCGCGCTCTCCCCGGCCGGAGGTGGCCAGAAGGCCCATGCTGCTGAGCACCAGGGTGTGGCCGCCGCCGCAGGCGAGGGCATCAAAGGGCAAAAAAGCAGACCCGGAAAAGCCGTCATAGCTGCCGGCTAAAAGGGTCGGTTTGCTTCTGGACAGGGCATCACCCAAAGCCAACTGACCGACGGCGTTGTCTCCCCAGGCCAGCAGGCTTTCCCGCTGGCCGCCGTTGGCAGCCGGGATCTCGACTGAGATCAGGGCATGGCTGTAACCCATGCTGATGTGGCGGATGGTTTCAACAGGCGCCGGTGTGGCAGCGTCCAGGGGCAGGTGCAGGGCCAGGGGCTGAAAGGCGTCCCCCGTGGACACATCATCCGTGCCCAGCTGGCCCAGGCTGTTGTCGCCCCAGGCATAAAGCTGGTCCACACCTGCCGTATGGACGACAGCCAGCACTGACTGGTAGCCGGCGGAAACCAGGCGAACCTGAGACAAGCCCAAAACAGCCGTGGGGTCGGTGCGCGTTTCCTGGGTGCCGTCACCCAGCTGGCCGCGGTCATTGTTGCCCCAGGCATAAAGAACGCCCTGCTGATCCGCATAGAGGGAAAAAGACCCGCCAGCTTCGATCAGGGCCGCACCCTCGCTGATGATGCGAACCGGCTGGGTGTGGCGGTGGCCAATACGGGCTCCTGCCGTATCCAGAATAGCTTCACCTGGCAGGCTGCCCAGCTGTGAAAAAGAATTATCTCCCCAGCCCCAGACGCTGCCGTCTTCCAACAGGGCCAGGGCATGCCACAGGCCGCAAGAGACAGTCTGGACGCCGGTCAGGCCAGACACGCGAACCGGGCTTGCGCTGGGCTGGGTGCTGCCATCGCCCAGCTGGCCGAACGCGTTGCGGCCCATGGCATAGGCGTGTCCCTGCTCGGTCACAAACACTGTGTGGTCGGCGCCCAGGCTGACTGATTTGATGCGGTCCGGCCAAGGCAATTTTCTGGGCTGGTCCTGGTAGGAGACGTCATGAAAACCCAGCTGGCCATAGCTGTTGTCTCCCCAGGTGTAAAGCGAACCATCCTGCAAGAGCAGGGCACTGTGCAGCTTTCCCGCAGCCAGCTGTACCGGCTGTGAGTCAAGCGGGCTTGCCAGCGCAGCCAGGGGGGCAGGCAGCCCACAGATGGCAACAAAAACCAGGGCCAAAGACAAGGCTTTGGCCAGGCGGAACCGTTTTTTTCGGGATCGTAGACATTCAAAAGGCATGGGTTTGAACCTCGCACCTCATGATACACAAAAAGTCGCAGGCCGACAAGAAAAGCGGACCTGCTTTTCCACAGCCAGGCGGGCGGCCACTTTAAAAAATTGATAAGAATCTGTCATATTGCGTGTGAAGCCCTGTGGTATAATATGAACCAATAATAAGCCCTGCTTCCGGCTGGGACAGGCGCTTGATCAACCGAATCATCCCCGAGGAGGTTCTCCATGGCTAAACAACCGAAGGCTGCGACAACGCGCCTGGCAACAACGGTCACGGCCCGTTATTACCCGACATCTGGTGCAACGGATCGTTTTTATCTGGATGGCCGTTTGTCCGGGCGCAGGGAGCACCGGGCGGCAGACATCACCCTGGACCGTGAAGACCGCGGGTTTTTTCTAGGTGTGTTTGCCAGGCTGTCTGGCGGTGAGGCCGATGGGTCGGTTGCCGCACCTGTGCGCCAGCACCTTGATAAAATCATGACAGAAATAAAAGACCCGGCCCACAACATTGATGCTGAAATCAATGAACTGGCCGAGTGTGCTGTTTCGGTGGTGGGCCGCATGGCCCTCAAACACGACGGCATGAGGCAGCCGTATTTTGCGGGCATCCTGGTCCGTGATGCAGAACTGGCGGCGGTCACCATGGGGGGTGGTTGTGCCTACCTCTACCGCAACGATGTGCTCTACCCCTTGACGACGGATGATTTTCCCATGGAAGCCATCGATTTTTCCGGTAAAGCAGTTGACAACCTGGACATGTACAGTGCCGGGGTGGCGGGGACGGTCCGTTACTCCAACATCGCCCAGCTGCAGATGGACGACTGCCTGATCGTCTGCAACCGGGAGGTCATGCAGGCGCTGGGCCAGCGTGAGGTCCTGCGCATGCTTTATGAAGCAGATGACCAGGCAGATGCGGCCGGCATGGTCATGACGGCGGCCGCAGCCAAGCTGCCCGGCACACCCATGCAGTTCATGATCGGCTTCGTTGAGAATATTTTCAGTGCCGAGCGCACCGGCCGGCTGGGCCTGACCAAGAGCCATGCCGACACGGCGGCCTTTTTGGGCCTGGGTCAGACAAGCCGTTCAGATGCCCTTTTCGGGCGGCCCAAACCGCGCGAGGAAGAATGGCCCCAGGCACAAGCGGACGAAGCAGACGAGCCCATGCCTGCCCTCATGTACACACAAACAGACCCGCTTCAGGAAGGTCCGGTCCCTGAACGGACCGAACCGGCCTATTTCGATGACCACGATGACGAAGATCTCTTTGGGGATGAAATCGATGCCTACGGCCGTGGCCGACGCATTGCCTTTTATGTGATCATCGCTGCCATCTGTATCGCCTGTCTGGTCTTGATTTACCAGATGATCTTTGGCAAACCCAAGGCCCCCAAAGAAACGGACAAACCTGGTGTCACAACGGAATCGGTTGAGACAACCACCGATTCAGCCAGTCCGACGCCGTCCGGAGAGCAAACCGATCCGACCGGCGGCCAGACGCAGGAAACCGGCAGTGAGCAGAGTGGCCAGGAAACCACTTCCGGTCAGGAAACAAGCGCCACGCAGCCGCCGGATGGAAGCATCCTGGCTCGACATACGGTTGTCGCCGGAGACACCCCCTGGAGCATTGCGGTCAAATACTATGGCAGTGGTTCCTGGGAATACAGCCGGCTGATTCTGGATGCCAACGACATTGATTACACAACGGCGGACGGCCAGATCACCAATGCCGTGATCAGGGTCGGTGACGTGCTCGTCATTCCCGTTTTGCCTGATTAACCGTCAAAACCAGAAGAATGGAGCACGACATGCACAAACACCTGTTTATACCGGGTCCTGTTGAGGTTCGACCAGACGTTCTACAGGCCATGGCCAAGCCCATGATCAGCCACAGGGGCCCGGAGGTTTCTGATTTGCAAAAAAGCATCTCCGACCGCCTGCGCCAGCTGCTCAAGACCGACCAGGACATTGTCCTGTCCACCTCATCTGGCAGCGGCCTCATGGAAGGGGCCATCCGCTCCTGCACCAGGCAGCGGGCGGTTGTGTTTTCCGTGGGTGCTTTTGGGGACCGCTGGCATCAAATGGCCCAGGCCAACGGGGTGCCGGCTGACCTGGTCTCCTTTGAACCAGGCCGGGGCGTGGACCTGGCGGTGGTCGACAAGACCTTAGCCAGCGGCCGCTATGATGTGGCAACCATCACCCACAATGAAACCTCAACCGGTGTCATGAACCCTTTGGCGCCGCTGGCGGCTGTTTTTGCGGCTTATCCGGAGCTGGTCTGGCTGGTCGATGCGGTCAGCTCCCTGGGCGGGGTCGACCTGCCGGTTCAGCAGCTGGGCATCGATGTCCTGATTGGCTCGTCGCAAAAATGCCTGGGCCTGCCACCGGGCCTTTCCTTGTGCACGGTTTCAGAAAAAGCCCTCCAGGCTGCCCGCCAGGTGCCCCACCGGGGCTTGTATTTTGACCTCTTGACCCTGGTTGAAACCATCCGTCAAAAAAACCACCAATACCCGTCCACACCGTCCTTATCCCATCTGTTTGCCCTGGATTACCAGCTGGACCGCATCCTGGCAGAGGGCCCTGAGCGCCGTTACCGACGCCACCAGCAGCTGGCCGAGCATACCCAGGCCTGGGCCAGAGACCGCTTTGCCCTTTTTGCCGATGAAGCCGTTTTGTCGCCGACGGTCACCTGCCTGCGCAACACCCGTTCCCTTGATGTGGCCGCACTTAATGCCTGGCTGGGCCAACGGGGCTACCTGTTGTCCAACGGCTACGGCGCCCTGCGCAACCAGACTTTCCGCATCGCACACATGGCGGACACCAGCCTGGCAGACCTGGATGGCCTGCTGTCACTGATAGATGACTACTTGAACGAAACCGGTGCTTGAAGGCCGGATCGCGACCGGAGGCTATTGACATGAAGATTTTGATCACCGAAAAAATTGCTGCTGAAGCCATTGCCTATTTGAAGCAGCAGGGCTTTGACGTCGATGAACGGCTGGGCCTGTCCCAGGATGACATTTGTGGCCTGATCGCCCCATACGACGCCCTGATTGTGCGCAGTCACACCCAGGTCAACCGCGCCCTGCTGGATGCCGGTGTCAACCTCAAGGTGGTTGGCCGTGCCGGAAACGGCATCGACAACATCGATGTCGATGCCTGCACGGACCGCGGCATCATTGCCGTCAACACCCCTGAGGCCAACATCATGGCGGCGGGCGAGCTGGCTGTCGGGCTGGCTTTCGCCCTGTTCAGAAACATCTGCCAGGCCAACACGGCGGCCAGGCAGGATGATTTCAGGCGGTCGCGCCTGATCGGCAACGAGCTGGAAGGCAAAACGGTCGGCATCATCGGCCTGGGCCGGATTGGCTCCATTGTGGCACGCAAGCTCAAAGGTGTCGGCATGCGGGTGGTTGCCTATGACCCGTATATTCCGGCAGAGCGTTTTGACCGCCTGGGTGTGGAACGCTGCGACCACCTCCATGACCTGCTGGTCCAGTCGGACCTGATCAGCCTGCACACCCCCAAGACCAAAGAGACCCACAACATGATCGGATCGGACGAGCTGGCCCTGTGCCGGCGAGGGGTCTATGTCGTGAACGCGGCCCGTGGTGGCCTGGTCAATGAACATGCGCTGGCCAGGGCCCTCAAGGAGGGGCAGGTGGCTGCAGCCGGCATTGACGTGCTGGACGATGAGCCCAGCTACGACAAAGAGCCAGGCCAGCAAAACTATCAAAACCCCTTGCTGGATCTACCCAACTGCCTGATCACGCCGCACCTGGGGGCGTCGACACACGAAGCCAACACCAACGTTGGCATGGCTGTGACCGAGCTGGTCACCGGGGCTTTGCGCGGTGAACTGGTTTATGCTGTCAACATGCCGGACATCAACGTGGACCTGGCCGCTCTCAAACCCTACCTGTCCCTGTGCGAAAAGCTGGGAGCCGTCTACTACCAGGCCGAAACCGCCCGCATCCGGACCATCGAAATCATGTATGCGGGTGAACTGGCCCGACAGGACACCCACCTGTTGACCCTGTCCGTGCTCAAAGGCTTTGTCACCACCATTTCCGATGAACGCATCAGCTATGTCAATGTCAAACAAAACCTCATGGCCATGGGGGTTCGGGTGGTTGAAAGCCGGACCAGCCAATTGGAAAAATACACCAACCTGATTACCGTTCGTTTTGTCTCTGCCGACAAGACGCTGTCTGTTTCCGGAACGGTCTTCGGCAAAGAGTCCGAAGTGCTGGTTGACTTTTTTGGCTACCACATGGATTTTGAACTGTCCGATTACGTGCTGGCCATGCAAAACGAGGACGTGCCCGGGATCATCGGCCGTGTGGGCACGATCCTGGGTGAACAGTCTATCAACATTGCCACCATGCACTGGAGCCGGAAAAAAGACAAAATGCGCGCCCAGAGCTTTCTGAGCGTTGACTCACCGGTCGACAGCGCCACGTTACAGGCCTTGCGTCAAATTGAAGGGGTGCTGCGCGTGTCCGCATTGGATTTTTCCAAGCTCACCTGACCGGGGGCTGGTCAACCTGGATCACAAGCAAAGAGCCTTGTGAAAAAACAACTGACCCGCAGGCCTGAAGCAGTTCTTCAGGCAGGCGGGTTTGTGTTTGGTCGGTGAAGCGGGCACGCTCCAGGTCGCCGATGACCAGGTAGGCCACCTGGTAGCGCGCCAGCAGTTCCTGGCGCAGGGCCTGGTCATCGGTTGTGTAGATCAGGCGGATGTCCTGTTGCCTGGGCAGCACGTGGGCGCTGTAAGCATCTGGCGTGTCCCGGCTGGTGCGCCAGAGCCATTCGTGAGTCTCCCAGCCCAGGATGGTGGGCAGGCCGGTCATAGCGGAGATGCGACAAAAATCGGTGTAGCTTTCTCCGTCTGCCTCCAGAACAAGCGGCTGGCCTGTAACCGTTTCATTTAACCAGCGGATGGCGGCGACATCTGCTGCCAGTTCACCCGGGAGCTGGCCTGGAATCTGGGCCGAATCCTTGAGGGCCAGTGGTGCCAGGCCGTCCAGGCCCTGGTAACGGGCACGTTTGAAGGCACCCAGCCATTGGCTGGCGGCCGGCACGGTGTACCAGAAGGGAACGACCAGGCCAAGCAGCAGGAAACCGGCCAGGATGCGCCTGGGCCAGCGTCCTTTTCCGCCGCTTTTTTGCAACAGGCGGCCAGGTGCCGCAGCCCAGATCAGCGACAGGAGCAAGAAGGCCTGATAGGTGAACTTGAACATGGTGTTGGCCCGTTTAAAGGAGCCGCTGTAGATGTCAACCACATAAACCAGTTCTGGCAAGAGCAAGAGGCAGACCGACCACAGGAAAAAGACCAGCAGCAAGCGATCGGCCGGATCCAGCGGGTAAAACCGGCGCCCGCCCCGAAGACCCGTGCCGGCAGGCGGGGGGAAGACCCGCGGCTGGCGGCGGTGATGGACCCAGACCAGCATGAGGGCAAACAAGCCTGTGGCCAGCAGGTGGGGGCCCCACAGCAGCAACAGCTGGCTGATGGGGGTGGTGGCCTGTGTCCGGGCGATGGTTTTGGAAATCGGCTCAAACGACCGGTTGAAGGGCAGGCTGACCCCATGTGCCAGCAAGAACAACCAGGACACCTGGGCGCCGGTGACGGTCAGGGCATCGCCATGGAGCAAGGTCAGGCCCTGGTTGATCAGCCAAACCACCAGCAAGGCCCAGACGGCCAGCAGGGGGTTTTGCAGGCGCAGGTAAACCAGCAGCAAAAAGGCGGCCTGGACCAGCAGGATGATGACCCCGGGCAACAGCTTTTTCCGGCTGCTGCCCTGGTAGTTGGTGACCAGCAGGACCAGGGCGGCAACTGCCAGGTAAATGGCAAAATCCCAGTAATTACCCATCATGAAAACCGCGAGCAGGAGGCCCGAGACCAGCAAGAGCGGGTCGGTGACCATGACCCGGAGGCGGTCCAGCGCGTCTTCTTTTGTCCGCTGGTACCAGCCCAGGTCATCCAGCCGGTCGGCCCGGTCCTGCTCGCGGCAGCAACGGGCCATGGACTGGACCAGGCGGGGCCGGCCCACCAGGGCAGCCATGACGATCAAAAAAACCAGGACAAAGGTCAGGTTGATCACATGGGCATGCAGATCAGCCACCAGAAAAGAGTAGAAGGGGAACTCATGGATGGTTTTGTCGGTGGTGTCCGGGTTGTAGCCGATGAAACGGGTGGCATCGGCAAACCAGTACGGCTTGTCGACAGAAGAGGCCAGGAAACCGCGGTTGATCAGCCAGCGGGTGACCTGACGGCCCGGGCTGCGGTTGCCAAAGAAAAATGCATGGCCGTTACCGGCCAGGCTGACCAGCAGGGCCCCCCACAGGCCGCTGAGGGAAGCCAACGTTCCTTTCCAGGTCCTGGCCGACCTGTCCCGGGACAGGACCAGCCCGGCGACCAGGGTGTAGGCCAAGGTCAAGGTGAAGGCAAAGGTGGTGGCCATGCCCAGGTTATAAGCCACTTCCGGACGGATCGCCGTCAGTTTGGCCAGGTAGGTGTAACAGTATTGGCCAAAATAGTAGTAGTTGACCGTTTTGCCTGAAAACCAGGTGTCGAGCGCGGGCAGCCAGTTGGTTCGCCACAGGCTGTTCATGAGGCCAACGTTCATGAATTTTTCCAGGCTGTCCAGTTCCGGTTTCAGGCCCCGGGCAAAAACCGCCAGGAGCAATGATGCGGTGAAAAGGGCTTCAGAGGCGAAAAGACGGGTCAGGAAGGCCGGTTGTTTGAGCAGTTGCAGCAAGTGGCTGCGGCGCCGGTATGCGCCCCAGGCGCCAAAACCTGCCAGCAGGAGCAAGGGCACCATTGCAGATCGGGTGAAGGGCAAAAGCCCCCAAAAGGATGCCAGCCACAAGGCCAGGGCAGGCAGCAGGAGCCCCAGGGCCTTGGCCAGCAGGTAGCCTTGGCTCCCGGCTGGGGTCAGGCGGGTCACAAAAGGCCACACGAGCCAGCCGGGCAGGGTCAGGGCCAGCCACCAGCTGAAGACGTGCACCGCATCAGCTGCCAACGCCCACACCGCGATGACCCACAGCAGGGGTAACAGGGCCAGGGCCAGCCAACAAGCGACCCGGCGCACCATCACGGGTCCGCTTGTGCCAGTTGTTCCAGCAGCCAGCTGGCTTGCGGAAGTGGCTCAGCGGGTGCTTGTGGCTTTTGGCTGCTGTCTAGGTGTATGGAGCGGGCAGCTTGGAAAGCCAGGCGGACAGCGTAGTTGAGGCCCCGGTCTTCGGGATAAATCTGGGCCGTCCCGGCCAGCTTCAAGCCGGGCAGGGGGGTTTCAAGTGATGGAATCTGCTGCTGGTGGTTGCGCGAAATGACCGGCTGGGCGTAGCGGGTCCGGCGCAGCCGCCAGTCGATGACGTCGTGGGGGCTGAAGTGCGGGTAAAGGCTTTCCAAGCCTGCCAGAAACTGACGGAAGACCACCCCGTCAGGCTGGGTCCACAGGGGGTCGGTCACATCCAGGTAGCGTGACAGGTAGACCACATGGCCGCCATAGGCTGCCGGGTCGATGACCTGGGTTTGTTCCACAACCACCACAAAGGGCAGCTGGTCGCAGATGGTGGTCCAGTAATAAGGAGAGAGGCTTTTTTTCAAACGCAGGACCAGGCACAGGTCGGCCTTGTAGTGGCTGCGTGTCAAGCGGTCCACATAGCCTTGCGGAAAATTCAAGGCGGTGGTGATGCCCAGAAAAGGCCGGGGGGCTGTAGCCGCGACGACACCGTCGGCATCAACATGCACGGTCTGGCAGTCTTCCAGGATGCAGGAGATGCGGTAGCGGGCCGGTCCGTCAGCTGGCTGGGCGATGTTCATGGCTGTGTGGCCCAGGTGCAAGCGGCCGCCCAGGCGCAGCAGGAGATCGGTCAGGGCATCGGTCAGGCGGCCGAAGCTGCCACGCAGGTAACCCAGGCGCTCTGAGCCAGAGCGCTGGTCACGTGAGCCGCCGCGCAGCTTGAACTTGTTCCAGATCCAAACAGCAGAGACCTCGTCGGCATCCCGGTCAAATTTTGACCGGAGCAGGGGTTTCCAGATACAGGTGTAGGCCTGCTCGCCACCGTAACGGATCAACCAGTCCGAGGCGGTTTCTTCTTCCAGGTGCTGCCAGTCGGCCATGCGGCCGGCCCGCAGGACAGCCAGGCCGGTTCGCAGGCGCTGGCTCAACGGGATCAGGGGAAAACGCAAGAGGTCCCAGGGACCGGTAAAGGGGTAAAAACGGCTGTTGGAGACCAGGGCGTCAGACGGATCAAACCAGATCAGCTGGTCTTTTAAGCCCAGGGATTCGATCAGCTGCACCAGCAGCCGATCGGTGGTGAACAGGTGGTGATAAAGGTACTCCACGCGGGTCTGACCCCATTGGAAATCAGCAATCATGCCCCCGGGCTGGTGGTTGGATTCCAGCACCGTGACCCGGTAGCCGGCGGCAGCCAGGGTGCAGGCGCAGACCAGCCCGGTCAAGCCGGCACCGATGACACAGATATGGTCCGGGGCCTTCTGGCTGGTCATTCCCGTTCCTTTCCCGCTGGGGCGGCATCTTGTGTGATCATGCGGCATTCCAGGTAGTAGCGCTTTTCATTGGCTTCACCCAGTGAAAAGGTTTTGCGGGGCAAAACGGACTGTTGGGCCAGCAGGGAGAAAAAAGCATCTTTTTGCAAGGCCGGCAACGCGATGCCGATGGCGCCCTGGTCGACCAGGTCCTGCAAGACATCCAGGCCATGGATGTAATCGATTTTCAATTGCCGGCTCTCAACCAGGTGGTCCAAAAAAGGCTGGATGAGGGCAACAGGCAGATCAGCAGCCGTGCCCTGCAGGGTCAGCAAGCGGGTGCCTGCCGGTGTTAAGACACGGGCCAGGACCGCGTGATCTTGAGCGATGGCCGCCCCTTCACAAAGGAGCTGGGGCGCATGGTCTTCAAACCAGTCGATCAGGGCCTTTTGAAAATCGGTCGGGCCAATGCCGGTCAGGACACGGTGGATGGGCTCAAAAGACAGGCCATCATCGTGCAGGTTCATGACCTCAACCATGGCGAACCGGGCCGGATGGTCTGCCGGCAGCTGGTCCTTGTGGCGGTCCCAATGGTCCTTGGCCGCGGCCAGGGAATGGTTGCCGTCACCAACGACCAGGAGCAGGCCTTCTTTTTCCAGGCTGTCCAGCCGGTTCATGGCGGCGCGCATGCGCGACACCAGGGCATCAGCTTCAGGCAAAAACCAGCCCCGGACTGCCCCGCCCGCTTGCATGAGCGTGATGTCATAGGCCGTTGGCACATGGCCGGCTGTGCAGGCTGCAAAGACCGGTTCCAGAACGGTTTTCCGGGGGTCATCCATGAGCAGCTGCACATGGGCACACTCAAAAAGAGCCGCCTGACGGATAGCTGACCGGGGTGGCAGCCGGTCGGCAACAGTCTCCTCGGTGGCGCGGATCAAGAGCCGGTTTTCCGGCCGGTAGTCGTATTGTTCCAAGTCGACCGTGACCACCAGGCCCAGCCGGCTGGCACGCTGCGGCGTGCGCCGCTCGATCAAAAAACAGCCACGGCCGGTTGGCTCAAGCACCTGCTCGGCCAAATAGCGGGCCATGGTCTGGTGAATGCGCTGGATGCGGCCATCCAGGACTGAGGCCGATTCGGTTTCCAGATAGACTTCCGGTAAAATGACGTGCAGGGTTGAAGGCTGCTTGCCAACGGTCTGGCGGGTCTTGGCCCAGTAGTCCGGATCTGATGTGTGCTGGTCGCAGGCCAGCACAGGCCAGCGGCTTGTGTCAACCCCGGCACCAGGCAAAAGCCACTGGGCCATCTGGATGACCGATGACGGGTTATGCTGCTGAAAAGAAGACGTCATAAGCTGCTCCTCGATGGTGTGAGATCTGTCGTTTTTTGGGCGGGCCGCTTATCCATTCTATCACAGAACCGGGTGATCCCGCATGCCCCCTAAAGGGCTTTGGTTGTCCCGGAACCTGTTTTCGTGTAAAATTCGACAGAGAGCGTTTCTTAAGGAGTGAGCATACCATGCAAGCAGAGAGTCTGAACACCATACGCGAAAAATTTCTTGCGTTTTTTGAATCGAAAGGGCATTTGCGTTTGCCCAGTTTTTCCCTGATCCCACACCAGGACCCATCCATCCTGCTGGTCAATGCCGGCATGACGCCGTTAAAGCCTTACTTTACAGGAGCTGAAAAACCACCTGCCCTGCGGGTGACGACCTGCCAGAAGTGTATCCGGACGCCGGACATTGACCGGGTCGGCATCACGTCCCGGCACGGCACCTTCTTTGAAATGCTCGGCAATTTTTCGTTTGGGGATTATTTTAAACAAGAAGTCATCCCCTGGGCCTGGACTTTTTGCACCGACGTGTTGCAGATGCCTGAGGATCGCCTGTATGTGTCGGTCTTTGAAGACGATGATGAAGCCTTTGATATCTGGCACCAGGACGTTGGCCTGGCAACAGACCGTATTTACCGCATGGGCAAGGAACACAACTTCTGGGAGCATGGGACGGGCCCGTGCGGGCCCAGCTCTGAGCTGTATTTTGACCGCGGACCGGCACACGGCTGCGGCAGCCCGGATTGCCAGGTGGGCTGCGAATGCGACCGTTATGTTGAATTCTGGAACCTGGTCTTCACCCAGTTTTACCGCCATGAAGACGGCTCCTATACGCCGCTGGACAAGAAAAACATCGACACAGGGGCAGGCCTGGAGCGCCTGGCCTGTATCCTCCAGGATGTCGACAGCCTCTTTGAAGTGGACACCATCCGCGCCATTTTAGACCATGTCTGTCGCCTGGCGCAGGTCAGTTACGGCGAAAAAAGCCAGACCGATATGGCCATCCGGGTGATCACCGACCACATCCGGAGCACCACCATGATGATCAGCGATGGGGTGGTGCCCACCAACGAGGACCGTGGCTATGTCTTGCGGCGGCTGCTGCGGCGTGCGGCCCGCTATGGCCGCCTGATCGGCCTGGACCAGCCCTTCTTACACCGCCTGGTTCCCACCGTCATTGAAGAATCGGTTGAAGCCTACCCGGACCTTGCGGCCAACCAGACCCGCATTGTCCGCATTGTTCGCCAGGAAGAAGAACGCTTCTTGCAGACCATCCACCAGGGCGGCCAGATCCTGGACCAGATGATTGCAGCCAGCAAACAGAACAAGCAGACCGCCCTGTCAGGCCAGGAGGTTTTTCGCCTGCACGACACCTTTGGCTTTCCTTTTGACCTGACCCGGGAGATTGCCGGGGAGCAGGGCCTGTCTGTCGATGAAGCGGGCTTTCAGGACGAAATGAACCGCCAGAAAGAGGCGGCCCGCCAGGCCTTCATCCAAAAAACAGGCTCAGCCTGGGATCGGGGCGCCCTGCCGGCTGCCTTGAAAGACCTCAAGGCCACGCGGTTTACAGGTTATGACACCTTGTCTGACCAGGGAACAGTTTTGGCCCTGGTCCGCCAAGGCCCGGAAGAAGAGGCGCAAAGCGTCCAGGAAGCCGGTGCCGGGGAGACGGTGACCGTGATCGTTGACCAGACGCCCTTTTATGCCGAAGCGGGCGGGCAGGTTGGTGACGAGGGCCAGATCAGCGCAGCGGGCTTTTCCCTGACGGTCCAGCAGACCATCCAGACGCCGGAAGGCCTGATCTTGCATGTGGGGCAGGTGGAAGATGGGGTCTTGCACCAGGGGGACCGGGTGACCCTGCAGGTCGACCGGGAAAAACGGCTGGCGACAGCCCGAAACCACACCACGACCCACCTGCTGCAGCGGGCCCTGCGCTCGGTTCTGGGCGAACACGTCACCCAGGCGGGCTCTTTGGTGGCGCCTGAGCGTTTCCGTTTCGATTTCAACCACTTCCAGCCCCTGACAGAAACAGAAAAGCGGGCGGTTGAAGACGCGGTCAACCAGATGATCATACAAAATGAGCCGGTTATCACCGAACTGATGACCCTGGAAGAGGCCCGGCAGGCCGGGGCCATCGCCCTGTTTGATGAGAAGTACAGCAACCGTGTCCGGGTGGTTTCGGTCGGCTCTTTAAGCAAGGAGCTGTGTGGCGGCACCCACCTCAAGGCCTCTGCTGAAGCGGGTCAGTTCCGGCTTGTCAGCGAAAGCGGCATCGCCTCGGGCGTCAGAAGGATTGAGGGTGTGACCGGGGCGGGGGCCTGGCAGCTGGCGCGGCAGCAGCAAGACGAACTCGAAGCACTCGGCGGCCTGCTCAAGACCAAACCAGCCGACCTGCTGGCCCGGGCCCAGCAATTGCTCGATCAGCTCCGGGACCTCAAGCAGGCCCGTTCTCAGGACCAGCAGGCCAAACGGGCTGATTTGGTTCAGCAGCTGCAAGGGCAGGCCCGGACCCATGGCAACATTCAAACGCTGGTGGCATCGGTCCAGGTGCCGGATGTGGCCCAGCTGCGCCTCTTGGCCGACCAGGTCCGCGACCGGCTCCAAAACCCGGTTCTGGTTCTGGCAGCTGCTGTCGGGGGCAAGGCCCTGTGGCTGGTGACGGCTTCACAGCAGGCGATCCAGCAGGGTGTGCATGCCGGCCAGCTGATCCGGGAGCTGGCCCAGCTAACTGGCGGCGGCGGTGGCGGCCGCCCGGATATGGCCCAGGCAGGCGGCAAAAAACCAGAAGCCATTGACCAGGCCTTGCACCTGGCACAGGCGCGGCTGGATGCGCTTTTGTTGGAGGCTGACCAGGAGGGATAGCATGAAAGACTGTTTGTTTTGTCGGATTGTCGCGGGGACACTCCCCTCGGATGTGGTTTATGAAACCGACCAGGTGCTTGCCTTCCGGGACATCCGGCCGGCCGCACCGGTCCATGTCCTCATCGTTCCCAAACAGCACATGGCCAATGTTCTGGAACTGGCCGATCACCCACAGGTCATGGCTGCCCTGCTTGAAGCTGTCGCCCATGTGGCCGGCCTCTTGGGCGTGGACCAGTCGGGCTTTCGACTCATCAACAACTGCGGTGTGGATGGTGGGCAGACTGTCATGCATGTCCACTTTCACCTGCTGGGCGGCCAGCCCCTGGGAGAGCAGCTGTTGTAAGCGACCATTGCGGCCGGTTCAGATGGCCCGGTGTTGACGAACGCGGTGGCCTGCTAGTATAATATGGCATGAATTGCCCCGGCAAGATCGGGGCAGTCAGGTTGGCGGATAGCTAGATATCGCCGTGAGGGGAGGGAAAAAGATGTCAGAAATCAGAGTCAAAGAGAATGAATCTCTTGACAGTGCCCTGAGACGATTCAAGCGTTCCTGTGCCCGTTCCGGTGTTCTTGCTGAAGTTCGCAAACGTGAACACTACGAAAAACCAAGCGTCAAACGCAAACGAAAATCAGAGGCCGCCCGGAAAAGAAAGCGGTAAGCCAAGACAATGACCGTGATGTGATGAAGAGGGTTTTAGCCTGTCAGGCAAACCCACGGCGGTTGTTCACAAGCAAGAAAAACCAACAGGCCCGATGTCTGACAGATATCGGGCCTGTCTGCAACAGGAGGCGTCTGCAGTGACCGTTGACCGTTATCGATCCTGGCGCCTGAAAGCAGGCGCAAGCGGGCAAGGCCCGCTGCTGGACCGCCTTCTGGCGGCCCGGGGCCTTGATACGCCTGAAACGGCACAGGCTTTCCTCAACCCGTCACTGGATGCCCTCCACGACCCCTTCTTGTTGCCGGACATGGACCGAGCGGTCGAACTGCTTGCCCAGGCCATCAGACAACAAAAAAAGGTCGTTATCCACGGCGACTACGATGTGGACGGCCTGACCGCATCGGCCCTGCTGGTGCGGTTTTTGCAAGCGCATGGGCTGGCTCCGGTGGTGGTGTTACCCGATCGCCTGTCCGAGGGCTATGGCCTGACCGAAGAAAGCGTCAAGCGGGTTTTGGCCGGGCAACCGGATCTGCTGGTGACGGTGGATTGCGGCATCTCCAGCCATGAGGCCCTTTCCCAGCTTAAACAAGCCGGCCTTGACGTGGTGGTCACTGACCACCATGAATGCCCCGATCAATTGCCCGAGGCGGATGCGGTGATCAACCCCAAGCGCCCGGACAGCCGTTACCCTTTTGCGGCTCTGGCCGGGGTCGGCGTGGTCTGGAAACTGATCGAGGCCTGCCAGCAGGCCGTGCCCATACACGGGTTCCTGCAGCAGCACCTGGAGCTGGTTTGTCTGGGAACCGTTGGTGACCTGGTCCCCCTGGTGGATGAAAACCGGGTGCTGGTCTCCCTGGGCCTGGCCCAGCTCAACCGCTTGATGACACAAGCTGAACCCGCTTTGGGTTCTTCAGCCGGTCTGTGGCAGCTGATCCGGTCTGCTCTGCCAGAAGGCCAGACCGTGACCGCCAGGAGCCTGGCCTTTTCCATCTGCCCCCGCTTGAATGCAGCAGGCCGGCTGGGTGATGCAAGCCAGGCCCTAGATCTTTTGTTGACAGCTGATCCTGAGCAAGGCCAGCTTTTATCTCAACAGCTACTGGCCTATAACGACCAGCGGCGCCAGCTGGAACACGCGATCGTGCAGCAGGCAAAGGACCAGCTGGACGCCCAGCTGCTTGACCGGGACCACAAGGTCCTGCTGGCTGTGGGTGAAGGCTGGCACCTGGGTGTTCTGGGCATTGTGGCCTCACGGCTGGCGCGCCAGTATGCCCGGCCGGTGATCGTCCTGACCCGCGATGGTACCGTTTACCGGGGCTCTGGCCGCAGTTGGGGCACCTTTGATCTCATGGCGCTGCTGACAGCCTGTCAAGCCTGTCTGGCACGCTTCGGCGGCCACCAGGAAGCCGCTGGGCTGACCGTCTCGGCTGGCCAGCTGGCCGCTTTTCAAGAAGCGGTCCTGTCCTTTGGCGAGGGCATGGATGCCCCGGCCCAGGCGGCTGAACTGGTGGCGGACTTGGCTGTTGACCTGGCCGAGCTGACCTTGGAACAGGCTGAAGCCATCCAGCAACTGGAGCCGTTTGGTGCAGGTAACCCGGCGCCCCTCTTGCTCTTGCGCCGGGTGACGGTTCAAAACCTGCGGACGGTGGGCCAGGGGGCCCACCTGCGCCTGCTCTTGCAAGAAGATCCGGGCGGCTACAGCTTGACCGGTATCGGGTTTGGCCTGGCGGGCCTGGCGGCCTGGCTGGCTGACGGCGACCAGGTCGATGTCATGGGCCACCTGGAAGTGAATGTGTGGAACAACAGGCGATCCGCCCAGTTCAACATCCAGGACCTGCACCCTGACGAATCGGATCACATTGAAACCGCCATCCTGGTCCAGGCAGAGCAGCTGTACCGGGACGGCCAGGACCTGGCTGGCTGGATCGACCAGCAAGACCTGTCCCATGCTGCGCTTTTGCCAGGCCCGGACGATTACCGCCAGGCCTACCGCTACCTCCAGCAACACCTGGGGGAACAGCCCCAGGCTGTTGACCTGGTGATCCTGGCCTTGAAGCTGAGCCGTTTTGCGCAACGGACCATCCACCTGTTTAAACTGTCCCGCATCTTGACGGTCTTTGAAGAAAGCGGGCTGCTGGCCCAGGAGCGCAGCGGCCTGACCCAGACCCGTTTGACCCTGTTGCCTGTCAGGCAGAAAGTGGCCCTGGAGCAATCCCCGACTTTTCAAAAGTTGGCGCGGGCGCTGGAACAAGAGGTGATGGCATGACCCGGACCAAGGAACAGGCGCACCAGCGTTTTCTCAACCAGATCATCCGGCGCTATTCGGGCTATTCGGATGATCAAGCTGGAGAAAAGATCTTGCAGGCGTATGCCTTTGCTGCCGAATCCCACAAGGACCAGCGGCGGGCAACAGGCGAGCCTTTCATCATCCATCCCCTGGCTGTCACAGCCATCTTGCTGGACCTGGAGGTTGATGAAGACACTTTGGTGGCTGCCCTGCTGCACGATACGGTGGAAGACACCGGCAAAACGGTTGAAGAAATTGAAGAACGGTTCGGCGAGGTGGTTGCCACCCTGGTTGACGGGGTGACCAAGCTGAGCCGGATATCTTACACGTCTAAAAAAGAACTGCAGGCTGAAAATTTCCGTAAAATGTTTCTGGCCATGGCCAAAGATATCCGTGTGGTCTTGATCAAGCTGGCCGACCGCCTGCACAACATGCGCACCTTGCGAAACGTTTCCAAAGAGAAACAATATGAAAAAGCGCGTGAGACCCTGGACATTTATGCCCCGCTGGCCCATCGGCTGGGGATTTACAAAATCAAATGGGAGCTGGAAGACCTCTGCCTCAGGTACATCGACGGAGACGCCTATTACGAGCTGGTTGGTGCCATTGCGCAAAAACGCTCAGAACGGGAACGTTACCTGGAGGAAATCATCGTCCAGCTGCAGGTTAAGATCCGGGAAATGGGCATTGAATCTGAAATTGTTGGCCGGCCCAAGCATTTTTACAGCATCTACCGCAAGATGAAAGAACAAGACAGGACCCTGGATCAGATCTATGACCTCTTTGCCACCCGCGTGATCGTGCAAACGGTGTCAGACTGCTATGCGGTCCTGGGGCTGGTCCACGAGCTCTACAAGCCCATGCCCGGCCGCTTCAAAGATTACATTGCCATGCCCAAGCCCAACCTTTACCAGTCGCTGCACACCACGGTGATCGGGCCACGTGGCATCCCCTTTGAAGTGCAGATTCGAACCGAGCAGATGCACCGGACCGCCGAATATGGCATTGCAGCCCACTGGCGCTACAAAGACGGCGGGGGCGGCCGGCCGGATGAGTCCTTTGACAGCAAGCTGGCCTGGTTGCGCCAGTTGCTGGAATGGCAAAAGGACATGAGCGATGCCGATGAGTTCATGGAGTCGCTTAAAAGTGGCCTGGTTGCTGATGAGGTCTTTGTCTTCACCCCCAAAGGAGACGTGCGGTCCTTGCCGGCCGGGTCGGTGCCCATTGATTTCGCCTACAGCATCCACAGCGGGGTGGGTAACCGCATGTACGGGGCCAAGGTCAACGGGCGCATCGTTCCCTTGACGTATGAACTCAACAACGGCGACATCGTTGAAATCCTGACCTCTGACAAGGTCCACGGCCCCAGCCGGGACTGGCTCAAACAAGTCAAGAGTGCGTCTGCCCGGACCAAAATCAGCCAATGGTTTAAAAAGGAGATGCGCCAGGAAAACATCGACCGGGGGCGCGACATTGTTGAGCGGGAAATCAAGAAAACGGGCTTTTCAACGGCTCAGTTGCTCAAAAACAATTTCATGAAGCCCATCCTCAAGCGCTACCAGATGCAAAGCCTCGATGATGTCTATGCGGCCATCGGCTACGGCGGGGTTTCTGCCGGTCGCATCATCACGCGCCTGCGCGACGCGTACATCCGCAGCCTGCCAGAAGAGGAGCGGACCAAGCTCGGTTACCGTGTGACGGCATCCAACCAGGTGGTCCACAGCCCCAAAACCTCGATCCTGACCGAAGAGACCAGTAAAGAGGCCAAGAAAAGCCGCCGCCGGGAACGGGCCGCCGCCGACCAGGGGGTCATCGTCAAAGGCATCGACAACTGCCTGGTTCGCTTGTCCCGTTGCTGCAGCCCGGTGCCAGGGGATCCCATCATCGGTTATGTGACCCGGGGCAAAGGGGTGGCGGTACACCGGACCGACTGCCCCAACATCCGGCACCTGCTTGAGTCAGCCGGCCAGTCGGCCCAGGATGCTGAAAAAGCCTCGCGCCTGATCGACGTGGCCTGGGACGTGGACAGCCCGAGTACCTCCTACCAGGTGACGTTAAAAATCCTGGCCTACGACCGGCGCCACCTGCTGGCTGAAATCTCCAATGCCATTGCGGAAGAGAAGGTGTCGATCATTTCCGGTCAGATGATGGCCATGAAAGACGTGACAGCCACGGTTATCATGACGGTGGAAGTGACCAGCCAGAGCCAGTATGACCGCGTCTTGGGCCGGATCAAGGCCATCAGCGATGTCATTGATGTCAAACGCAGCTATTAGCTTTTGCATGAATCGCAGCAAAATAATACAATGGTAGACAAAATAGTGATAAGGCAGGCACCCTTGCTGGGATACAATGGAGTGGGCAGGTGGTATTTTGCAGATCAAGGATCACAACGACGCACAAACGGATACCTTGCAACAGATTGTTGCCGCAGCAGGCTATTACAGCAAGGCCTGTGGTGTGGCCTGTCGCGTCATTGATGCCGTCGGCGCCACCACCCACCTGGAAGCCCCGCCGGAGCAGGTGGAAGTGTGCACACTGGCGGCTTCTGTTCTGTCCGATGAGGGTGAGGCAGACCGCCAGACGGCGGGCCTTTGTGACCACGCCCACCTCTATGGCTGCTACCAGGCCGAGCGTTTTGGGGGCCAGTATGTGTATTTTTGCCCCCTGGGGCTGACCCACTGGGCGGCACCGGTCACCCGCGAAGGGACGACTGTGGCCGCTTTTGTGTGTGGACCGGTCAACATGGTGGACCCGGAGGAGTTTTTGATCGATGACCTGGTCGCCAAAAACACCATTCATCCGGATCACCTGGAGCAGCTTCAGGATGCCATCCACAAGGTGCCGGTCATTTCAACGGAACGTGTCAATGCCATGAGCGAGCTGCTTTACCACGTGGCCGACTCCTTGTCCGACATGAGCTTTGAACACATAAAAAGCCGCAAGGAATCCGGAGACCTGCAGGCCCTGCTTTGGGACCAGATCAGCTTCATGAAGCGGTACGCCCAGTTGCCGGAGGAGGACCTGGTCTACCCCATCGAAAAGGAAGAGGAGTTGCTGCACCAGATTGAAATGGGCAACAAACCTGTTTCCCAGCGTATTCTCAACGAAATCATGGGGCACATCTTTTTTTCCAGCAGCGGCAGCATCGAGCAAATGCGGGCCCGGGTTTTGGAGCTGGTGGTTCTGTTGTCGCGGGCGGCCATCCGGGGCGGGGCGGATGCCCAGCAGATTTTCGGCCTCAACTTCACCTACCTCAATAAAATTCAATCTTTCCAGAACATCGATGAAATCGCCTACTGGCTTTCGGGGATCATGACCCGCTTCACCGACCAGGTCTTCAATTTGACCCATGTCAAGCATGCCGACGTCATCTTCCACGCCATCAACTACGTCAAACGCAACTACATGAACAAGATCACCCTGGAAAAGGCGGCGACCCACGTCTATCTGAGCCCGGCCTATTTCAGCCGCCTGTTCAAGAACGAAATGGATCAAAACTTCAACAGCTACGTGAACGCGGTGCGTGTGGAGGCAGCCAAAAAACTGCTGGTTAATGAGGCCATTGCCATGGTGGACATCGCCAACCTGGTGGGTTTTGAAACACAAAGCTATTTTTCCAAGGTCTTCAAGCGTGTCACCGGTGTGACACCCGGAAAATTCAGAGAATCAAGAGGGAACATTCGCCTATAAGCGTGAAAACAAACAGGAGGAAGCAACATGGACGTGTTAAAACAGATTTCTGAGGCCCTGCAGAAGGGCCGGGCAAAAGAGGTCAAAGAACTGGTGCAAGAGGCGCTGGCCAATGAGCTGTCCGCGCAGACCATCTTGAACGACGGTCTCTTGTCGGGCATGAACGTGATTGGCGTTCAGTTCAAAAACAATGAGGTTTACGTGCCGGACGTGCTGATTGCTGCGCGGGCCATGAAAGCCGGAACCGAAATCCTCAAGCCGCTTCTGGTCGCCGGTGGCATCAAAGCCAAGGGGCGCGTCATCATCGGGACCGTCAAGGGTGACTTGCATGACATCGGTAAAAACCTGGTTGCCATGATGATGGAAGGCCAGGGGCTGGAAGTCTTTGACGCCGGAACCGATGTGCCGGCAGAGCGGTTTATCGCCCTGGCCCAGGAGCACGACGCACAAATCATCGCCTGTTCTGCCCTTTTAACAACGACCATGAACGAAATGAAGGCAGTTGTTGAAGCGGCCCAGGAAGCCGGTATCCGTGACCAGGTGACCATCATGGTCGGTGGCGCGCCGGTTAACGACACCTTTGCCAAAACCATCGGGGCCGACATTTACTCGCCTGATGCGGCGACCGCTGCCGAAGAAGCCACCGCTGCGCTGAAAGCACGCGGCATCGCCTGATCCTTGCATACGGATTCAAGAGACAGCCGCCCGGCACTTGGTGCCGGGCGGCTGTTTTTAAATTTCAACGATGGAAATGAGGATCACCGGGCGCCGGCGTGTTTTTTCGAAGAGGAGCGACTGCAGCTGCTGGCGCAGGATGCCGCGGTCGACAGCCTCCTTGAGGGTGCGTTTTTGCTTGGCACGGGTGTAGCGGGCAATTTTGCGCTGGCAGGCCTGGATGATCTCATCGGCTTCACGCTCGTAGATGAAACCACTGGCCTGGATGTCCGGTTCTTGATAGAGGTGGCCGTCCTGCCGGCTGACAGCCAGAAAAATGGCCACCACGCCGTCGTCCCCAAGCAGGCGACGCTCACGCAGCACGGGGTTATCCGCCTCACCCATGCTGGAACCATCGATGAGAATGGCATCGGCCTCAACAAAGCCGCTGATGGCCGCTTTTTCCTGGTTGCCTTCAAAGATGTCCCCGTTGTTGAGCAGGAAAATCTGCTCCCAGGGCATACCCAACTGGTTGGCCAGTTCGGCATGGCGGTAGAGGTGGCGGTATTCACCGTGTCCGGGGATGAAGTAACGTGGCTTGATCAGGTGGTGCAAGAGCTTGAGTTCTTCCTGATAGGCGTGACCGGACACATGGATCTCAGTCAGAGCCTCATATACCACATCCGCACCGCGCTTGTAGAGTTCATCAATGACACGGTTGACAGACCGCTCGTTTCCGGGGATGGCGCTGGAAGACAAGATCACGGTGTCACCCTCATGGATTTCAATCTGCCGGTGTTCTGAAAAAGCCATCCGGGTCAGGGCTGACATGGCTTCACCCTGGCTGCCGGTCGTGATCAAAACCAGCTCTTCGGGCGGCACCTGGTCGACCTGGTTGAGATCGATCAGGGTGTTGGGCTTCAAGGTCATGTGGCCAAGCCCATAGGCGGCTTTGAAGTAGTTTTGCATGCTGCGTCCGATCAGGGCCACCTTGCGGCCGTGTTGTTCGGCTGCCGTGAAGATCTGCTGGATGCGGTAGACGTTGGACGAAAAGGTGGTGACGAAAATCCGCCCCTGGGCCTTGGCAAATAAATCTGCGAAGGTTTCGCCGACCTTGCTTTCAGAAGGCGAGGCGCCGGGGCGCTCGACGTTGGTGCTTTCACTGACCAGCAAGAGGACGTTTTCCTTGCCGACAGCGGCGATGCGGGCCAGATCCATGGGCTGCCCGTTCACCGGCGTGTAGTCAATTTTAAAGTCTCCCGAATGAAAGACAATGCCGGCGGGTGTCCGGATGACCAGGGCATTGGCATCCGCGATGCTGTGGTTGACACGGATGAACTCGACCGAAAAAGAACCGGCCGTGATGACGTCACCATCTTGCACGCTGTGCAGCTGCTCGTCAGTGGCACCGGTTTTACGGTCTTCTATTTTCTGGCGGACCAGCTCAATGGTCAGTTGGTTGCCATAAACAGGCGCCTTGATTTCATTACACAGCCAGGGGATGGCGCCGATGTGGTCTTCGTGACCGTGGGTCAGGAAGATCCCCTTGATTTTCTTTTTGCTGTCTTTCAGGTAGGAGAAATCCGGGATGACCACGTCAATGCCCGGCATCCGGTCATCTGGGAAGGCGATGCCACAATCAACGATGATCAGTTCGTCTTCACACTCATAAACCGTCATGTTCTTGCCGATTTCGCGCATGCCGCCCAGCGGTATCATCCGTAAAACCGGTTGTTTCTTTTTGCTTTGTGTTTTGCGCGCCGGCCGCCGTTGTGTTTTACGGCGCGTCGCGGTTGGTTTTTTTGTTTCACTCATTTTAAAACTCCTAATATGTATGGTTTGGTCTTCTTGATCTTATCATGTGGGCAGGGAGCACGCACCGGTGCTTTTGCTTGCCACACCTGTTTTTCCGTGATAGAATACAGCAGGATTAAAAACCGAAGGTATTCTAATGCAGGGAGGTGAACTCATGCCGAATATTCGATCTGCGATCAAACGCACGCGGACGACTGCACGCAAAACGGCTGTCAACAAAATGCAGAAAAGCAAACTTCGCACCCTGCTCAAAAAAACGCAGGCCGCGCTGATCCATTCCGAAGAAGGGGCGCAGGACCTGATGCGTCAGACACAAAGGATGCTGGACCAGGCGGTTGCCAAGGGCCTGTTGCATCGCAACAACGCCGCTCGAAAAATGAGCCGTCTGGCTCGGCTGGCCCAAAGCGCGACAGACAAACCATAAGGCCTGCTTGCCTTGCTGAAAGAGGAGAGTACCCCCGGGGGTACTCTTTTTTCGTGCGCTCATGTCTGTTGGGCGTCCTCGTGCGTGACGATCAGTCGGTGGAAGGTTTTTTTACCCTTGCGGATGATCGCTTCATCGTTTTCAAAATCCGTGTGGCCCAGAACGTGGTGGATGTCCGTGACCCGCTTGCCGTTAATGGACAAGCCGTTTTGTGAGATCAGTCGCCGGCCTTCGCCTTTGGAGGGAATCAGGCCAACCTGCAAGAGCACATCCAGCAGGGGCAGCCCCTGATCCACCTGAGAGACCTTGAGGGGGCTGGTGGGCATGTCGTCCGAGCGACCGGCTCCTTCGAAGAGGGCCCTGGCCTGGCGGCAGGCGGTTTCTGCCGCATCGGCACCATGGACGATGCTGGTCACTTCATAGGCCAGACGTTTTTTGGCTTCATTGACCTGCTCGCCGGCCAAGGCCGCGTACGCGTCAATGTCTGCCAGCGGCACAAAAGTCAACAGCTTGAGGCAATTAACCACATCTGCGTCATCGATGTTGCGCCAGTACTGGTAGAAGTCGAAGGGGCTGGTCTTCTCGGGATCCAGCCAGAGGGCGCCGCCAGTGGTTTTGCCCATTTTGGTGCCAGACTGGGTTGTCAACAGCTTGAAGGTCATGCCGTAGGCGCTGGCCTGTTCTTTGCGGCGGATCAGGTCGACGCCGGCCAGGATGTTGGACCACTGGTCGTCCCCACCCAGCTGCAGCCGGCAACCGTGTTCACGGTAGAGAACCAGAAAATCATAGGCCTGCATGAGCATGTAGTTGAATTCGAGAAAAGACAGGCCCTTTTCAAGCCGCTGGCGAAAACATTCAGCGGTCAACATGCGGTTGACTGAAAACTGGCTGCCGATCTCCCGGAGAAAAGCGATGTAGTTGAGGGGTAAAAGCCACTGGGCATTATCCAGCATGAGGGCTTTGCCCTGGTCGAAATCGAGCAGGATCCTCATCTGGGTTCGAAAGCGGCTGACATTCTCGCTGATGGTTTCCTCGGTTAACACCTGACGCAAGTCGCTTCGGCCGGACGGGTCTCCGACCATGCCGGTTCCGCCCCCCAAAAGGGCGATGGGCCGGTGCCCGGCACGCTGCAGGTGGGCCATGACCATCATCTGCACAAAATGACCCACATGCAGGCTGTCTGCCGTCGGGTCAAAGCCAATATAAAAGGTTGCCCCCGGCTGTGCCAGCAAGGCACGGACATCCGCTTCATGGGTGACTTGTGCGATATACCCCCGTTCTTTCAGGGTGTCAAATACGTTTTTGGCCATGGTGTGTCATCCTTTGCATTCAATCCTTATAAGTTTATATCAGGATGACGGGTCTGTCAAAGTCAGATCCACAGCCCAGGCCTGCCGCCTGGTGCCACAGGTCGTTGGCAAGGATATCCAGCTCAGACAGGCGGCTGATGGCAGTTTGTGCCCTCAAACGTGAAAAATCAGAAGCCCGGGTGACAACCGGCAGGCTGGCGGTCCGGCGCATCACTTTCAAAAGGTAACGGCCCCGTTTGTTGAAACCCAGCACCCGCAGGTAGCCAGGGCCGCCGGCCTGGTCGAAAAGCTGCAGGTCCTCCCGGGTCAGGCCGGCAAGCAAGGACACCAAGGCACGCTGGATGCGCGTCTGGGTGAACCGCCTGGTCTTGGCTTGCTGGACCAGAAAAGCCCAGGGGGATGATGCTTTGCCGGGGGCCCATTTGGCGGCCCGGTGAAGCCTTTGGGCCAGGCCCTCGTGCATACCGGGAACGGTGGCCAGATCCGGCACGGAACGGGCGCGCAAAGCGGCCAGCAGGGGCAGGCTGAGGTCATCGGGGAAGACCGGACCCGGCCCGGCCTGGTAGCAAGCCATCAAATCAGCCAGTGCTTCAAGCGGCATCCGGTTGATCAGGGCGTCGACCAGGCTGCTGACCGTCAGGCCCCCTTGTCCGGATCGGGTGTCCTGGACCACCTGGCGGATGGCCTGGGCGCTTGCATATGCAGCAGTGTCTGGCAGATGGCTGTCATGGTAACCCTGGCCCAGGCGCGTGATGGTTTTGGCCTGGATGCGGCCGCTGGCCAAACCACGGATGGCCTTGAGGTATTCAACCGCCAGGATGTTGTTGGGTGCCAGCAGCAGCTCCACCCGTGGATCACCGGCGGTCAGGGCTTTCAAGGCCTGCATACGGGCCTGTGGAAAAGAAAGGCCCAGGGCCAGGCCCGCCTTGAGCTGCTCACGGTAGGCCGGGCTTTCCGGTTTCAACCAGGCAGCCAGCTGGTCCAGGTCCTGGAGCCGGCCTGATTCGCTGCCAAAAACCAGGGTGCTCCTGAGCCCGCTGGCCTCCAACAAGCTGACGGCACCGCTGGCAAAGCGCTCGGCGCTGGCACAGGCGTAAGCAAAGGGCAGTTCAAGCACCAGATCGACCCCGCCCGCTAATGCCATGCGGCTGCGGGTCCACTTGTCCAAAAGGGCTGGTTCACCCCGTTGTGTGAACGGGCCAGACAAGATGGCCAGGACCGCACTGTTGGAACCGGCTTCCTGGCGTGCGGCCTGGATCTGGTAGGCGTGACCATGGTGAAACGGGTTGTATTCAGCGATGATGGCAATGACGTTCATGCTAGGATTATAGCACAGGACCCCTGCCTGCAGGCGGATTGACGCGACGCCTTGATCTGCTATGATGAAGGCATGCGGCAAGCCGAAAACAGGTGAGGATGGCCATGCGTGAACGGCATTCAAGGGGACAAAAACGAAGGCGAAAACGCTGGCTGGCAGGGCTGGCCGCTTTCCTGTTATTGTTGGCTGCCGGTCTTTTGCTTTTTGGTGACCGCCTGGTGGGTCTGTTGACCGCTGAACCGGCTGTGTCTTACCAGGCAGCCTTTCCGGGTGCTTCATCCGGGCAGCCAGCCCTGGCCCAGGCAGAGGAAACGGCCAACAGCCTGTATGAAACCACCTCCCGGCTCCTGCTTGAGGGACCCTTTCTGGTCCCCTGGTACCAGCAGGCCGGCCGGACCGGGCGACCGCCGGCCCAGCGGGCCACAAGCCCTGAGGCATCCGACCAACTGCTCTTGGGCGCCTATTGGCTTGAGCAGGGCCAGCACAAGGCTTTTGTGGCCTGGTGGCAGGCCTATGAAGCTGGCTTTTTACAGGCGGATGGTTCGTTCGCCAGCCGTCTGGATGACCCGGACAAGAGCGGCCTGCAGGCAGAAGATTGGCTGCGCACCAACCTGACAACGGCCCGCCTGCTGGTGCAAAGCATGGCCCTTTGGCCGGATGAAAACCGCAGCCGGGCCTTGCAGGACTTGTCGGACCGCCTCTTGCAGGCCCTTGACCAGCAACCCCTGGTGGACGCACATGCCCTGGTGCCAACGCTTGCCCCTGTTTTGGACCCCGGTGCCACACCGACACCCAAGCCCAGCTTGATACCCGAGCCTGATGACGGTCGGCCACTGCCGGCCATCCGCCTGGCTTCTTTGGATCTTTATGCCGTCCAGCTCCTGATTCAGGTGGACACGGCTTGGGCCAGCTGGCATCAGGTTTTTCTGGATTTGGTCGAGGACGGTTTTCTGGGCTCACAGCTGCCCCTTTACGCCTGGGCCTGGCAGCCGGACCAGGCGGCCTACCTGCCTTTCAAAAGCAAGCCGGAACTGGACACAGCAGAGGCCGTCCTGACGGTGCTGCATTTGTGTGAAAACGGCCAAAGGCCGGATCAGAGCATCAATTGGCTGCGCAAGCAGCTGCTCAACCAGTCAGCTCTTTATGTGGCTTACCACCCCAGCCAGGGCACGCCAACCAATAACCAGGAAAGCCTGCCAGCTTATGCCATGACCGCACGGATCGCCCGCATCATCGGGGATGAATCTTTATACAGGATCGCCCTGGATCGCCTGCTCTGGCACCAGGCCACCAGCCCGACCAGCGATGTGCGCCATGGCCTCTTTCGCCAAGAGGCCGATGACACGGTGATCCTCTGGGCTTGTGACAACCTGTGGGCCCTGCTCGCCCTGCGCTAAACAATCAAAAAACCGTAAAGGAATTGAAACGCATTGTTTTGAATGAATATGTTAGAATAGTAGCTAAGTATGCATTTCAGGGCAGATGCCCTTGAAACACATGAGGAACCGGCTTGATTGGAGGTCAGATTCGGATGATGGAAAAAGTTGATCTCAGCACAGAACTGGATTCCCTGATTGCTCGCCTAAGCGGCGTTCTTGCCGCAAAGACTGTCGTGGATGACCATGGAGATATCACCGAAATACACGTTCTCAGTGATCTGACAAAATCACCCAAGCAGCTGGTTCGTGACGTGCAATCGGCCCTGATGTCTGCCCATGGCCTGGATCTCGACTACAAGCTGATCAGCGTTGCCCAGGTCAACAGCGAGCTGATGGTGCCCGACGAACAGGAGGACCGGCTCCAAATCAAGAGAATCACGGTCAGCCTGGACAGCTACGCCGTCGAAACGACAGTGACCCTGACCCGGGGTCAGGAACAGTTCGAAGGAAGCGGCAAAAGTGCCCTGGCCAGCAAGAACCGCCTGTATGCGGCTGTTGAAGCTTGCCTGGAGGCGGTTCGCCTCTATCTAGGGCCCTCTTACGGCATCAGCCTGCTGGACATGCAGCGCCAGCGGCTGGGCGGCGAAGATTGTTTCATCTTAAGCCTGCTGTTTACAGAACCCTTTCAGGAGACTGTCCTGTTTGGGATAGCGGGCATTAAACGGCCGGACACGGAGGTTCAATCGGCCGTGATGGCTGTGTTGTCAGCTTTGAACCGTTTCATGGGCAGGCCACGGGGCAAGCGGTGAAGCTTTAAAAGCGGGCAGCATCAACACATCAATAAAATGACAGACCGGTGAGCGGAGCGGAACAACCTACTTGAATAGCGGAAGGGTAGAGTCCCAACAGGAGGTTGTTCAACATGCTGAAATTCAAACGCGTTTTGGGTATTCTGGCATCATTGCTGGCAATGGTCTTAGCGACCGGCGCAAACTGGAGAATTATTTGACCCACTTGCTTCTTCCCCAATCAAACGGATGGAGAAGAAGCAAAAGACCGGTCTGTCATTTTATTTTATAGATTTTCAGGGACAGCTGTGTTGGACTGGAGCAGGATATGCGCAAATCAGTGGCAAGCTACATGGTCTTTTGTATCCTGCTGGGCATGGGATCGCTCGTTTTCTTAACGGTCCGCGATTTTCAAAGCCTCAAGTCCATGTTTGTGGAAGTCCTTTTCTTTTCGCTTTTGGGTGTGATTGCCGAATCACAAAGCCTGGCCATCGATGAAAACAAGGCCATTTCCATTTCTTTTGCTATCGGCGTCATTGCCTTGTTGCTTTTTGGCCTGGTTGGGGCTGCCTGGGTGGCCTTCTCCATGGCCTTTTTCTCGGTCATGGATTACGACCGCGGCTACAAAGAACACCTGTTTAACACCCCCCTGCACAAGAGCCTGATGAACGCCTCCAACTACATCCTGTCCATTCTGGCCTGTGGGCTGGTCTACCAGGCCCTGGGTGGCCGTTACTTCAAGATCCTGGCACCCAAAGGCCTGGAAGAAACCTTTTTGCTCATTGTTCAGATCCTGCCAGCCATCCTGGCCGCCCTGGTGGTGTATGTGCTGGTCAACACCTTGTTTATCATGGTGTATTTTTTCCTGTCCTCACCGGCCAACCGCACGGTTTTTCAGGAATGGCTGCAAATCTTCAGGTGGTCTTTGCTGAGCATGATTCCCATTGGGGCCCTGGGCATCATTTTGTCCGGCGTCTACCAGGCCCTGGGCTTTGTGGCCCTGCTGCTCTTCTTCACGCCGTTCATGCTCTTCCGGTATGCGTATGTGGGCATGATGTCGGTGCAGAAGAGCTACATTGACACCATCAAGGCCTTTTCGGCCGCTCTTGAAGCCAAAGACACTTACACTATCGGCCACGCCAGGCGGGTTGAAAAATACTGCGAGCTGATTGCCAAGGAAATGCACCTTCCGGCCAACCGGACCAAGGTGCTCAAGTACGCTTCGCTCCTGCATGATATTGGTAAAATCGGTATCCCGGAAACCATCCTCAACAAGCAGGACCGGCTGACCGACGAAGAATTTAAGGAGATTGAACGCCACCCGGTCATTGGGGCGCAAATGCTGTCGGGCATCCAGTTTTTGAGAAAAGAAGTCGAAATCATCCGGGCCCACCACATCCACTATGACGGGAGCGGTTATCCGGCTGATGCGGCCAAGGAAAGCAAACAGCTGGAGGCGCAGATCCTTCAGGTTGCAGATTCCTTTGATGCCATGACGTCTGACCGCGCCTACCGGGCGGCCATGTCCTATGAAGAGGCCATCGATGAACTGGAGCGCTATTCGGGAACCCAGTTTGCACCTGATGTGGTCCGGGCCTTGATTCGTGGCATGGAACGGCTGCGCTCACAGGGGGAACTCGAAGTCTTTTTGGAGTGACCGGCAGGCGCGGCAACATGAGGAGTACCTATGATTTTTCTGGCGTGCATCCTGGGTATCGGGGCGGGTCTTTTGACAGGCGGCCGCTGGTCGAGCATCTGGCAAAAGCGCTTCAGGCTTTTGCCTTTGTTATATCTTGCGGTGGCCTGCTCCCTGCTTTTGGCCTCCGCGCTGGTCCAGCGCTGGCTGGCAGCCTGGTCTTTCGCACTCAACATGCGCCTGCTTGTGCTGGTGGTGCAATACACGGCGGTCACGGTCTTTTTGGCGGCCAACCGAAAAAAACCAGGCACCCTGCTGGTCCTGTCAGGTGGCTTGCTCAACGCCCTGGTCATGTTGGTCAACCAGGGCCAGATGCCTGTTGGCCGGGCCATCGAGGCCTTTGGCCAGGAAGCCCTCCTTAAAATCGACCAGGCCCCCCATTATTTTCTGGCAAGTGGCAACGAGCCGCTGCTCTTTTTGGGTGATATCATCCCGGTGTGGTTTTACATGATCAGCGTCGGTGACCTCCTGATCTTTCTGGGTCTCTTTGTGCTGGGCTGGTATTTGACTCGCCGGCTGCTTCGGTCAAACGTCCGCCGATAGACCGTCACCGGTTGATCAAGCGGGCTTCTTCCGCTATACTGTGGGATGGCATGATTGAATGAAAAGAGGTAGTAAGTATGGGATTTATTGAAGGCATTAAAGCCAGAGCCAAAGCTGATCGCAAAACCATTGTGCTTCCTGAATCAGAAGACCCGCGCGTGGTGGAAGCTGCTGCCCGCATCCTGGCCGAAGAAATCGCACAGGTGGTCCTGATCGGAGACCGTGAGCGCATCCAGGCCCTGGCCACGCACCATGACCTGTCCGGTGCCCGTTTTGTGGATCCGGCCCAAAGCCCGGACTTTGAAGCGTATGCACAAACCTTGTTTGACATGCGCCGGGCCAAAGGCATGACCTTGGATCAGGCACGGGAAACCATGCAGCACCCGCTTTACTACGCGGTCATGATGGTGCACAAGCAAGATGCAGACGGCATGGTTGCCGGAGCGGTCTACAGCACCTCGGACACCCTGAGGCCAGCCCTGCAGGTGCTCAGGACGGCGCCAGGCACCAAACTGGTTTCCGCATTTTTCATGATGATCGTACCCGACTGCAGCTATGGGGCTAACGGGACCTTCCTGTTTGCCGACAGTGGATTGGTCGAAAACCCGGATGCGGACCAGTTGTCTGAGATCGCCTTGTCATCAGCCAAATCCTTTCAGCTGCTGGCACAAACCGATCCTTATGTGGCCATGCTGTCTTACTCAACCTATGGCAGCGCCAAAAGCCCCCTGACCGAAAAAGTCATCGAGGCCACCCGTCTGGCCAAAGAAAAAGCCCCTGACCTGGCCCTGGATGGCGAGTTGCAGCTGGATGCTGCCATTGTAGACCACGTTGGTGCCAGCAAAGCGGCTGACAGCCCGGTGGCCGGCAAGGCCAATGTGCTGATCTTCCCGGATCTCAACTCTGGCAACATTGGTTACAAGCTGGCCGAGCGCCTGGCCAAGGCCCAAGCCTACGGCCCCATCACCCAGGGGATCGCCAAGCCGGTCAACGACTTGTCACGTGGTTGCTCTGCCGAAGATATCGTCGGCGTTGTGGCCATCACGGCGGTCCAGGCCCAGGCGGCCGGCCAAGCACAGGAGGCATGAGGCATGAAGGTACTGGTGATCAATGCAGGCAGCTCTTCTTTAAAATACCAACTGTTGAACGCCCTGACCGGAGAGGTGCTGGCTCGGGGCAACGCAGAACGCATCGGGCTCAAAGACTCCCTGATTCGACAAAGCCTCAACGGCAAACCTGAATATAAAATGGCCGTGGACATGCCCAACCACAAGGTGGCTGTCCAGACGGTCTTGGCGGCTTTGACGTCTGAAAAACACGGGGTCATCAAGAAAATGGACGAGATCGATGCGGTGGGTCACCGGGTGGTGCACGGCGGCGAGAAGTTCGCCTCCTCCGTTTTGATCACCCCGGAGGTCAAACGGGCCATTCGCGCCTGTTTTGAATTGGCACCGCTACACAACCCGCCCAACATGACCGGCATTGAAGCCTGTGAAGAGGCCTTGCCTGGTGTCCCGCAGGTGGCGGTTTTTGACACGGCCTTCCACCAGACCATGCCGTCTCAGGCCTACATGTATGCGTTGCCTTACCAGCTCTATGAGCAGTACGGCATCCGCAGGTACGGCTTTCATGGGACATCGCACGCCTATGTGTCCAAGCGGGCGGCCGCCATTTTGCAAAAGCCTTATGACAAGCTGAAAATCATCACCTGTCACCTGGGCAACGGCTCTTCTATTGCCGCGGTTCGCCATGGCCAGTGCGTGGACACCTCCATGGGCTTCACCCCATTGGCCGGTGTGAGCATGGGCACGCGTTGCGGCGATGTGGATCCGGCTATCGTGACCTTCATCATGGAGCGGGAAAAGCTGGACACCCAGGGGGTCGATGACCTCATGAATAAAAAATCGGGTGTGCTGGGCCTGTCAGGGGTCAGCAGCGACTTCAGGGACTTGTATCAAGCGGCAGGAGAGGGCAACAAACGCGCCTCCCTGGCCCTGGACCTGTTCAAGTACCAGTGCCGCAAGTACATCGGCGCCTACGCAGCCGCCATGGGCGGGGTTGATGCCGTGGTCTTCACGGCGGGTATCGGCGAAAACACGCCGGACATCCGGCGGGGGGCCTGTGAAGGGTTGGATTACATGGGCATCCAGCTGGACCCATACAAAAACACAGCCGTCCGCAGCCGGGAGGCCATTGTGTCTACCGAGCAGTCTCCTGTGGTGGTCCTGGTGGTCCCCACCAATGAAGAGTACGCCATTGCCACAGAGACCGCCCGCATCTGCGGTGCTGATATTTAAACGCAGTCAAGCGACAGAGAGGACCAAACATGAAAGAACCGATCAAGAAGGTCGATGCCATCACAGCCATGGATGTGGATTTTTCACAATGGTACACAGATGTGGTGCTTAAAGCAGAGCTGATCGACCATTCAGCTGTGAAAGGCTGTATGATCCTGCGCCCCTATGGCTTTGCCATCTGGGAAAACATTCAAAGCGCGCTGGATGCCCGTTTCAAAGAAACCGGGCATGAAAACGTCGCCATGCCGCTTTTCATCCCGGAAAGCCTGCTGCAGAAAGAAAAAGACCATGTGGCCGGCTTTGCCCCTGAAGTGGCCTGGGTGACCCAGGGTGGCCAGGAAACCCTGGCTGAACGCTTGTGCGTGCGCCCGACCTCTGAAACCCTCTTTTGTGACCACTATGCCCGGGTGATCCAATCCTGGCGGGACCTGCCCAAGCTTTACAACCAATGGGTCTCAGTGGTCCGCTGGGAAAAAACCACCCGACCGTTCCTGCGGTCAACGGAGTTTTACTGGCAGGAAGGCCATACGGCACATGCCACCAGCGAGGAGGCTGTCGAGGAGACCTTGCGCATGCTGGATGTGTACGCGGATTTCTACCGGGATGTGTTGGCCATCCCGGTCTTGAAGGGCAAGAAAACAGAAAGCGAAAAATTTGCAGGGGCCGTGGACACCTACACTGTCGAAGCCATGATGCACGACGGCAAGGCCCTCCAGTCGGCCACCACCCATTACTTCGGTGATGGTTTTGCCCGCGTGTTTGACATCCAGTTTTCAGACCCCAACAACCAGTTGCAGTACGTCCACCAGACCTCCTGGGGCCTGTCAACGCGGTCTATCGGGGCGGTCATCATGGTTCACGGAGATGACAACGGGTTGATTTTGCCGCCGCGTGTGGCGCCGCTTCAGGCTGTGGTGGTTCCCATTGCCCCCCATAAGGCAGGGGTGCTTGAAGCCGCTGAACAGCTTTACGACACACTCAAGGGCACCTTGCGGATCAAGGTGGACACCACCGATAAAATGCCTGGTTGGAAATTCAGCGAGTATGAGATGAAAGGGGTCCCCCTGCGTTTGGAGCTGGGGCCCCGCGACCTGGCCCAGGGGCAATGCCTGGCTGTCCGGCGCGATACCGGCCAGAAGATTCCCCTGCCCCTGGAGGGGCTGGCAGACGCCCTGCCCAAGCTTCTGGATGACATTCACGAGACCCTCTATGAGCGTGCCGTCCAGCGCTTCAACAGCCGCATCACGACGGCGACCGACTGGGCGGGTTTTGTCAGCAGCGTGGCTGAGCAGCCCGGTTTTATCCGGGCCATGTGGTGCGGAGATCCAGCCTGTGAAGAGCAGGTCAAGGAAGAGACGGGAGCCACCTCCCGCTGCCTGCCTTTTGACCAGGAAAACGTGGCGGACCACTGTGTTTGCTGCCAGAAAGAAGCCCGGTATCTGGTGGTCTGGGGAAAAGCCTACTGACTGCTGTCAGCAGCCGCTTGCCTGCTTTCATGAGCCTGACCGGGCGGCCGCCTGGTCAGGTTTTTTACTGCACCAGAGGAGGCAGCCGCATCTTGCCCTTACCAGGGGCTTAGGCTAAACTGGTAGCAATCTTGAACGGATGCTTGGAGGAATGACGCAATGGGTCTAACGGTGATGGTCCTTTTCGGTGGTGTCTCACCCGAATATGCGGTGTCTTTGCAGTCGGCTTATGCGGTGATCGGGGCCTTGCGCACCCGGGGTCACCGGGTGCTTCCTGTCGGCATCACCCAGGAGGGCCTCTGGCGGCGCTTTGATGGCCCGGATGAGGCCATCCTTTCAGACACCTGGCATCAGGAGCCGCTGCAACAAACGAGCCAGCCGGTCCGGTCTCCCAGGGCTTTTATCGAGGCTTTCTATGGGTGCCTGCCAGACTGTGTTTTTCCGGCTGTTCACGGGGTCAATTGCGAAGACGGTGCCTTGCAGGGCTTTTTAACCCTGGCAGACCTGCCTTATGTGGGCAGCCAGGTCCTGGCATCGGCAGCCTGTATGGACAAGCAACACGCCAAGCGTGTTTTCCGTGATGCCGGGCTGCCCCAGTGTGCCTTCACCGCCATCACGCGCCAACAGATTCACGAAGACCTGGACGGGGCCTGCCAGCAGGTGGCCCAGGCCACGGGGTTTCCATGTTTCCTCAAGCCCAGCAACGGCGGGTCATCTATCGGGACCCAGCGTGTGGATCAGGTGGGCGAACTGGCAGACGCCCTCAAGGCCGTCAGCAGTTACGATCCGGTGGTTTTGGCGGAGGCTTTTATCCGTGCCCGTGAAATAGAAGTGTCCGTGCTGGGTGGCTCAGACCCGCTGGTCGGTGCCCTGGGAGAAATCGTCACCGATGAACGTGCCTTCACCCATTACGACTATGAGGCCAAATACCTGTCCGCCGATGGCGCCCGGGTGCTGGTTCCGGCCCCCCTGGATGAACCGACTGCCGACCTCATCCGGGGCTATGCCCTGCGTGCCTACCGCAGCATGGGCTGCACAGGCATGAGCCGCATTGATTTTTTTATAGATCGCGACGATGGCAGCGTTTACCTCAACGAAATCAACACCTTGCCAGGCTTTACGACCATCAGCGTCTACCCCAAGTCCTTTGCGGCCACCGGGCTTGCCATGGATGAACTGGTGGAACGGCTTTGCCTGGAAGCCCTGTCGACCCACCAGGCTGCCAGAAAGCGGGTGACCCGATGAAAGCCTCAACGGATCAACGGCCCATCGGGGTTTTTGATTCGGGTCTGGGCGGCCTGACCATTTTGAAAGCCATCATGGAGGCGTTACCCCATGAAAGCACGGTTTATTTTGGAGATTCCGGCCGCATGCCTTATGGCAACAAGTCTGAAGAGACTGTTCGGCGGTTTTCCATTCAGAACACCCGGTTTTTGCTGGATCAGGACGTCAAGATGGTCGTTATCGCCTGCAACACAGCCAGCTCCCAGGCAGTGGAAGCCATCCGTGCCTTCTGCCCTGTGCCGGTTGTTGAAGTCATTGAGCCGGCCTGTGTGGCTGCCATCCGGACAAGCAAGGGGGGCGGCATCGGCGTGATCGGGACCCGTGGAACCGTTGAAAGCGGGGTTTATCAAACCACCCTGGCGCGCCTGGCTCCCAACCCCCTGACTGTCGTCCAGCAGGCCTGCCCGCTCTTTGTTGGTTTGGTGGAGGAGGGCTGGTGGGACCACCCGGTCACCCGGGAGGTGGCCCGTATTTACCTGGAACCGGTTCTGGCACAGGGAACAGACACCCTGATCCTGGGCTGCACCCACTATCCCTTTTTAAGCCAGGTGATCGCCGAGACGGCCGGATCAGCTGTTGAGTTGATCCAGTCTGGACCACCGGTGGCCGGGGAGGTGGCCAGGACCTTGCGCCAACACAAGCTGCTGGCCCCGCCTGGGGCAGCGGCGGCGCACCGCTTTTACACCAGTGACAGCGTGGCTTTGTTTGAACGCCTGGGTACCCTTTTTCTAGACCGCCCCATCTGCAAGGCGCAGCGCATTGACATTGAGGGCTATGCCCCCTGAGCTGCTGGCCTTGGGAAAGGGAGTGATTGCATGCAATGGCACGTGTGGTTGACCATCAGCGGCCGCCAATGGAGCGGCCACGATGAACCCCAGCACATCCGTTTAACAACCGAAGGCCTGTTGTCCCGTGAGGGGGAGGGCTGGTCTGTGGTTTATGATGAAAGCGCCGCCACCGGCATGGAAGGCACCCGGACAACCATCCATGTGATCCAGCCGGAGCATATGCACCTGGTGCGAACCGGAAGCCATGAGATGGAACTGTCTTTTGAAACGGGCAACCGCCACATCACCCGCATGAGCACCCCTTACGGTGACCTGGATGTGACCATTTACACCAGCCTGGTCGACAGCCGGCTGGATGAATCGGGTGGCCTGATCAGCCTGGGTTACACCATCGACATCAACAACCAGCAGCAGCTGAACACCCGCTTGGACATCGAGATCAAAAAGACCACCAGCGTCCCCTAAACCAAGCGCGTTTGTAGCCGGCCCGCCATCCAAAAGCAGTTGACAGGGCTGGCTTTGTGTATGATAATATGGTTCGCGTCTGTGGAGGTGGCCTATGCAAATCAACATTCTCGGCTTGCTGAACAACCAAGTGGACGCCATTGACCTTGAACGCGAGATTGCGCCTGAAGACTGGGGCTTCTCCGGTCAACGGATGGAGCAGGTGCAGACGTCCTTTTTGACCGCAAACCTGACGGTTGATGCCCCCGGCAGGCTGCGCCTGACCGGTCGGCTCAAAACCACCGTGGCTGGCCCATGTGCCCGGTGTCTGGAAGCGGCTGAACAAACACTGGATGTGGCGCTCGATGAGTGTTTCGAGGAGGCTGGTGGGCGTTCAGATGACATCCCGTCGGACTGCTATGAGCGGGGCGACAAACAGCTGGACCTGCTGCCGGCTTTGCGAGACAACCTGGTCCTGGCCATGCCGCAACGGCTCTTGTGCCAGGCCAGTTGCCGGGGCCTGTGTCCCATCTGCGGTGGTAACCGCAACCAGACAGACTGCTCCTGCCTGGAAGCGCAGGCGCGCAACAACAGCGCGTTCAGTCAATTGAAACAATACGTGGTCGATGAGCCATCTCGATCACAAACGGAGGTGTAAACGTGTCAAAACCAAAACGAAAATGGTCCAAGGCCAGAACCGCCAGCTCCAAAGCCAACTGGAAGCTCACGGCACCCAACCTGTCAGCCTGCCCGCGATGCCATGAGTTGAAAATGCCACACCGGGTCTGCAAAGGGTGCGGCCATTACGACGGCAAAGAGATCGTCGCGGTCGAACAGTAACGGCCTGATCAAGCCAACAGCTCAAAAAGGCCGGGCCGTGGCCTGCACGGAAGAGACCGCAGGCGACAGGCCCAGCAAGCGTCAAACACCAGGCAGCGGGAATGATGCCAGACTCGCTGCTTTTTCGTGATTCTGAAAGAGAGGTGAGCCGATGGACGAACAGCAAGGCTATCGCATAGACAGCGTGGAGCCGGAAAGCATTGCGGCGGATCTTGGCCTGCAAGCAGGTGACCGGTTGCTGGCCCTGGACGGTCAGGCAATCGAGGACCTTTTCGACTACCGGCTCAAGCAGCTTAAAACACAGCTGCTGGTCAGCGTCCTGCAGGCGGGCCAATGGATTGAATACGACATTGAAAAAGAAGAAGCGGATGACCTGGGTTTGACCTTCGAGCACCCGCTCATGCAAGCATGCACCACCTGTGACAACCATTGCCTGTTTTGTTTCATCGACCAACTGCCCCCGGGTCTTCGCAAAAGCCTCTACCTCAAAGACGATGACTTGCGCCTGTCTTTCCTGGAGGGGACCTATGCAACCTTGACCAACCTGACAGATGAGGCCCTGGACCGCTTGATCAGTTATCGTTTTTCGCCCATGAACGTGTCGGTCCACACAACCGACCCCCTGTTGCGCAAAAAAATGTTGCGCAACCGCAAGGCCGGGCGGGTGCTTGACCAGCTTCAACGCATTGCCCAGGCTGGCTTGTTGCTCAACATCCAGATCGTCCTGTGCCCGGGTCTAAACGACGGCCAGGCCCTGGACCAGACCCTGACCGACCTGGTCAATCTGGGGCCTTCTTTAAACAGCGTGGCCATCGTGCCAGTCGGCCTGACGCGCCACCGCACGCAAAATGGCCTGTACCCGCTGCGCGCTTTTTCAGCTGAAGAAGCCCGTGACCTGATCCAGCAGGTTGAGGCCTGGCAGGAAGGGGAACGGAGCAGGGGCAAGGGGCGGGTGGTCTATGCCTCGGATGAGTTTTTCATCCTGGCCGGCCTGCCGATGCCGCAAACGTCCTACTATGAAACCTTTGCACAACTGGAAAACGGCGTGGGCATGGTTGCGCTCATGCGCCAGCAGCTGACCGATGCATTGGCGACCGGTCAGCCGGCAGCAGCTTTGGGCCAGCAGCATATCTTGATCGGCACGGGAACGGCGGCAGCGCCTTTCTTGACCGCCTTTCAACCGCAGCTTGAACGGCGGCTGGGGGCTGCGGTGACCGTTGTGCCGTTCGTCAACGCTTTTTTTGGCCCGCAGATCACGGTCGCCGGCCTGGTGACCGGCCAGGACGTGCTGGCCCAAGCCCGACCCCTGATTCAACAGCTGACCCAGAGCGGGCAAGGGGTGTTGCTGGTGTTGCCAGTCAGCATGACGCGCCAGGGAGAGCCGGTGTTTTTAGATGACCTGACGGTTTCAGACGTCCAGCAGGACCTGGGTGTGCCCGTCCGTTTGTGTGAAACAGATGGTGCCAGCCTGGTTGGCCTGCTGGATGACTGGGTGGGTGGAGGTGTTGCATCGTGACTGATCCAATTGTTGCCATCGTTGGACGCCCAAATGTGGGCAAGTCCACCTTGTTTAACCACCTGGCCGGCCAGCGCCTGTCGATCGTGCATGACACCCCCGGTATCACACGGGATCGCATTGTGGCCAAAAGCCAGTGGCGGGGTCGGTCTTTTTCCATCATAGATACCAGCGGCCTGGAAACCCGGACCGAAGACGACCTGGCCCAGGCCATGCGTGAACAGGTTCAGATTGCCATTGACATGGCCGATGTCATCATCTTTCTGGTTGATCTCAAGGCCGGCATGACCGCTGAAGACCAGGACATTGCTGTCTTGTTACGTAAAACAGAAAAACCAGTTGTCCTGGCGGTCAACAAAGCCGATCAGGTCGGTCCGCTGCCGCTGGAGGCCTATGAGTTTTACCAGTTGGGTTTTGACGTGCTCTTGACCATCTCATCGGCACACCGCCTGGGGGTTGGCGACCTGCTGGATGCGGTTTTTGAAGCTTTCCCGGAGCAGGCGGCAGATGCGGACAGCCCGGAGCGCATCGCTGTGGCCGTCATCGGAAAACCGAATGTGGGAAAATCCTCTCTGGTAAATGCCCTGCTGGGGGAAAACCGTCTCATTGTCTCCAGCCAGCCCGGCACCACGCGCGATGCCATCGACAGCCCCATTAACACAGATGACGGTTCCTTTACCTTGATCGATACAGCCGGCCTGCGTAAAAAGAGCCGCATTGACAGCTCGGTTGAACACTACAGCATGATCCGTTCCCTGGCCGCCATCGAGCGATCTGATGTCTGCCTGATCCTGATCGACGCGACAGAAGGAACCACTGAGCAAGACACCAAAATCGCCGGTTATGCCCACAACCAGGGTAAAGCATCCATTTTTGTGGTCAACAAATGGGACCTGAGAGGCAGCCATCAGATCACCCAGGACGAGGTGGAGCAAGACATCCGCACCACGTTCTCTTTCATGCCTTACGCCCCTATTGTGACGGTTTCAGCCACAAACCGGCTGCGTGTCGACCGCCTGCTGCCTCTGGTTCGGACGGTCTACGAAGAGGCTGGCAAGCGCCTGTCCACGGGTCTGCTTAACGACGTGCTCAATGAGGCGGTGGCCATGAGCCCGCCTCCCCAAGACAAGGGCAAACGCCTCAAGCTCTATTACGGCACCCAGGTCGGGGTTCACCCGCCACAGGTGGCCCTCTTCATCAATCAAAAAGACCTCATGCATTTTTCATACGAACGCTACCTGGAAAACCAGCTGAGACGGGCCTTCGGCTTTGACGGGACCCCCATCTGGTTTTTGCTCAGGCCCAAAGAAAGCCGGCGGTAGCCAGAAAGGACCCAAGCCTTTGGCCAGAGAAGACCTGCGCAACATCGCCATCATCGCCCACGTGGACCACGGCAAGACCACCCTGGTCGACCGCCTTTTTCAACAGAGCGGCTTGTTTCGCGACAACCTGCTGCCTGGCAACCAGATCATGGACCAGAACGAACTGGAACGCGAACGAGGCATCACCATTGTGGCCAAAAATGCTTCTGTCACCTACGGATCGGTTCGCATCAACCTGGTGGATACACCGGGGCATGCGGATTTTGGGGGTGAAGTGGAACGCGCCTTGAACATGGTCGACGGGGTCTTGCTGCTGGTTGATGCCACCGACGGCCCCATGCCTCAGACCCGTTTTGTCTTGCAAAAAGCCCTGGCCATGCAGCTGAAAGTGGTGGTGGTCCTCAACAAAATGGACAAGGACACAGCACGGCCAGAACAGGTGGTTGACTTGATCCTGGAGCTGTTTATGGACCTGGATGCCACGGAGGCGCAGCTGGATTTTCCCGTGGTCTATGCGTCCACCCGTTTTGGCCTGGCTTCAACCGACCACCGGGCACTTTTGGAGACGTTAAAAGAGCCAGACACAGTGCAGGCGGATATGACCCCTCTGCTGGCCCTGATTTGTGCGGTTATCCCGCCACCATCGGGATCTGACCAGGGTCCCTTTCAGATGCTGGTCTCCAACATCGATTACGACCCCTACCTGGGCCGGCTGGCCGTTGGCCGCATCCAGCGGGGGTGCGTCCGGGAAAGCCAGTCTTTGCTGGTGTGTGATCACCGGGGACAGGCTGGAAAAATGGTCAAAAGCACAGCCCTTTTTCGCTATGAAGGCCTGGCGCGCCAGACCATCGAAGCAGCGTGTGCGGGAGAAATCATCTGCCTGGCCGGCCTGGCCGACAGCACCATCGGTCAGACCCTTTGCGACCCGGAGCACATCGATCCGCTGCCCTTCACGCCCATCGATGAACCCACCTTGTCCATGCTCTTTCAGGTCAACGACAGCCCTTTTGCCGGCAGGGAAGGCACCTATGTCACCTCACGGCATTTGCGCGACCGCCTGTTTCGTGAGATGGACCAAAATGTGGCCCTGCAGGTGGAGACGACAGCCTCGACCGAGGCCTTTGTGGTCAAGGGCCGGGGTGAGCTGCATTTGTCGATCCTGATTGAATCCATGCGCCGCGAGGGCTACGAGTTTCAGGTTTCCAAGCCGGAGGTTATTGTCAAACATGAAGATGGCCGCCGCCTGGAGCCGGTTGAAGAAGTTGTTATTGACCTGCCAGAGGCGTTTACGGGCCTGGTGATTGAAAAATTGGGCCAGCGCGGAGGCGAACTTCAGGGCATGGAACAAGTCACCCGCGGCTGGAACCGTTTGACTGTCCACATGCCCTCACGGGGCTTGATTGGCTACCGATCCGCCTTTTTGACCGACACAAAAGGCAATGGTATAATGAACTCCGTTCTGATCGGTTACCAGCCGTGGAAAGGCACCCTGGCAAGCCGTAACCACGGGGTGATTGTGGCCTGGGAAACGGGACAAGCCGTGACCTATGGCCTTCACAAGGCACAGGAACGTGGCACCTTGATGATTGAGCCAGGAACGGCCGTCTATGCCGGCATGGTCGTGGGCTCACACGCCAAGATCGGTGACCTGTTGATCAATGTCTGCAGGCGCAAGCAAATGACCAACATCCGTGCGGCTGGATCGGATGATGCCTTGCGGCTGACCCCACCCGTACAGCTGAGCCTGGAGCAGATGCTGGAATTTGTAGCCGATGACGAGCTGATTGAAATCACGCCCAAGGCCATCCGCTTGCGCAAACGCATCCTGAACGCACACGAGCGGATGAGGCAGCAGGCCCAGCCGCTTGAGCCGTAAACCAGCGCATCCACAAGGGGGCTTGTGATGTTTTCGAAAAAAATTGGCCGGACCCTTCTGGCCGTCCTGATTATCTTTGTGTTGATCGGTGTGGCAACAGCCGGTTTTTATTTCGGTTACAACTACATTATTTCGCAGAGCATCCGCATGGAGCGGCTGCAAAAACGGTTTGATCCTGGGGAAGGCGGGCAGGAGATCGGTCCAGAAACCAAAGATGTGGTTGAGATTATCATCCCGCGTGCCTCGGACACCAAGCAAATTGCTGAAATTCTGGAGAACAACGGCCTGGTTGAAAACACCTTCATGTTTACCATCCTGTCCAAGTTCAATGGCTTTGACGGGGCTTACATGGCGGGAACCCATTACTTGGTCCCGGATCTGGGCTATGATGAGATGATGTTTTTGCTCTGTCAAAAGCCCCAGGCCGTCCATGTCACCTTTCCGGAAGGGCTGACCTACGGTGAGGTCAAGCAACGGCTGGAAGAAGCCGGTGTCCGTTTTGATGAAAACGTCTTGGACAGCCTGGTTCGCAACCCCCAGATCTTCCTGGACTATGACTTCGTCACCGAGATTGAGCAACGACCGGGCCGTGATTGGCTCTTGCAGGGCTACTTGTTTCCAGACACCTATGAATTTGATATCAACACTGATGAAGAGACCATCATCCGCACCTTTCTCAACAACACGGAGCACAAGCTGATTGAGGAATACCTGGAACGGGCCCGCTACATCGACCGATCCATGGATGACGTCATCATTTTGGCGTCCATCATCCAGATGGAGTGCCAGATGATTGAAGAAATGCGGACGGTCTCAGGGGTGTTTTACAACCGGCTGAAGATAGACATGACCCTGAGCTCTTGTGCGACCGTCAATTACCTGCGCAAGGCAACGGGCCAGGAGGCCAAGTTGTGGCTGCTCAACGAAGACATTGATGAATTTGACAACCCCTACAACACTTATCTGAACGGGGGATTGCCACCGGGCCCCATCTGCTCGCCAGGCGAAGACGCCATCCGTGCAGCCCTCTGGCCCGAAAGCCACGGCTACTATTTCTTCAGCGCCAAGGGCGACGGAACCAACGCCTTTGCCATCGATTATGCCCAACAGGAAAAAAACATCGCCTATTACCAGGCCCTGCTTGACGCCCAGGAAGGCGAGAGCCATGGCTGAAGCCGCCCGGCTTTTGCAACTGGAACTGCTGGCTCCGGCCGGCAACCGGGAAAAACTGGAAATGGCCCTTCGTTATGGGGCTGATGCTGTCTACCTGTCAGCCAGCCAGTTTGGTCTGCGCGCCTCCAGCGCCACCTTTTCGCAGGCGGACCTGGCAGACGCCATCGCCCTGGTGCACCGGCACAAGCGCCGGGCCTACCTGACCTTGAACATCCTGGCCCATCCAGGCGACCTGTCTGACCTGAACCGGCAGCTTGACAACCTGCTGGCGACCGGACCGGATGCCGTGATTGTTTCCGATGCGGGTATCTTCTCGCTGATCCGGGCGCGTCAACCTGACCAGGCCATCCACATCAGCACCCAGGCCAGCATCACCAATGAAGCAGCCTGCAGCTTCTGGCACCGGCAGGGTGCCAAACGCATCGTCCTGGCCCGGGAGCTGACCCTGGGAGAAATAGCCCACATCCGACAACACACCCCGCCACAGCTGGAGCTGGAGGGCTTCGTCCATGGGGCCATGTGCGTGGCCTATTCGGGGCGCTGTCTCTTGTCTGCTGACCTGACCGGCCGGGATGCCAACCGGGGCCAGTGCGCCCAGCCTTGCCGGTGGGCCTATGAACTGGTTGAAAGCCAGAACCCCGGGCACCGCCTGAGCCTGGAGGCGGATGCGCGGGGCTCCTACCTGCTGAGCAGCCGAGACCTGTGCCTGATCGATCACCTGCCGGAGCTGGTCCAGGCCGGTCTGTCCAGTTTTAAAATTGAAGGGCGCATGAAAAGCGCCTATTATGTTGCCACTGTTGTGGGAACCTACCGCAAGGCCCTGGACACCTATCTGGCCGATCCAGCCGGCTGGGCTGTGGACCCCGGCTGGCGCCGGGATTTAGAAAAAACGAACCATCGGCCCTTTGGCACCGGCTTTGCCTTTCAAACACCTGGGCAGCAGGCCAACCTGTCCCGGCACAAACGTGAAGAACGGTCTGCGACCGTCGTCGGCGTGGTCAAAGCCTGGTTGCCCGGCCGCCACCTGGCCCTGGTCGAACAACGAAACCGGCTTAGCACGGGGCAAGACCTTGAAATCATGCAGCCTGACGGCAGCAGCCAGGCCATTGTGTCAGCCACGCTTTTTGATTTAGAGGGCCAGCCCTTGGCTTGCGCCCCCCATCCCAACATGTATTTTTTCCTTAAAACAGAAGCGCCTGTCCAAGCCGATGCTTTTATTCGTCGGCTGGACACCCAGCCTACGGGCTCAAGCGGTTGAGCAGGTTGCCAAACCAGACCCTGAAACGCTGGTCAATTTCAAACAGGCGAATGACTTCCAAAGCGACCACAAGCACAATAGGACCCAGCAAAAGACCGCCCAACCCGTAGAGCCTGATGCCCAAAATCATGGAAAAGAGGGTGGCCAGCGGGTGAAGCTGCATGGCGTTGCCCAGAATGGGGGGCTCGATGAAGCGTCGAATCATGGTGATGGTGACCAGGATAAGCAGGGCACCGATGCCACCCCAGATGTTGCCCTGAATAAACTGGTAGAGGGCGATGGGGATCATGGTGGTTGAGATGCCCAGAATGGGCAGCAGGTCCACCAGTGCCACGACGCTGGCAATGACTGCGGCATAGGGCATGCGGATCAGCAACAGACCAATCAGGGCCATGATGTAGGTCAGCACCAGCAGCAGCAAATAACCGCCAATCACGCGAAAGAGCTTGTGGAACAACGAATTGACCAGGCGCAAGGTCTTGTCACGAAAGGTGCGGCTGGGGATGTTTCGGTATAAAAAGCTGTAGATGGCTTTGGTGTCCGAAATAAAGTAAAAGCCGGACATGATCACCACAACAAACATAAAAAACAAGATGGGCAGGTGGGCGGCAAAGCCCGCCAGGGCATTTAAAGTGGACCCAACCAGAGACGAGACGCTTTGTAAAAACCGTTGCTGGATGTTGACCAGTTCGCTTTCCAGAGCCAGCAGGTATTGCGGGGGAATCAAGCCGCCCAGGCGATTGGACCAGTGGTCAAGCTGGTCGACAAGCTGGTTGAGGAAATCGCTGGTGTTGACGAACTTGGGTAGGTTTGCGGCCAGCGCACGCAACTGGCTGATGATCAGGAGGACGCTGCCCACCACCAGGCCCAGGAACAAAAGCAAGATCAGGATGTAGACCACCAGGGCCGCCTGTTTTTCCAACTTGGAGCGGGCCAGCCCCTGCCCTGAACCTGTGTCATCCTTGCCACGCAGCTGCCTCAGCTTTCGGCCCAGGCGCACAAAGCCTTTGCGGATGCCGGAAACGGTCTGGGTTGACAGGCGGGCCAGGACCGTGCCAATGACAAACGGCATGAGGATGATGAAGAGGCGAAAACCAAAGTAAACACACAGGCCTGCCACCAGCAGGATTAAAAAATATTTGATGATGGCCAGGATAACGGCTTTGTTGTGTTGCAAGGGGTCGTGCTCGGCCATGGTCAGCTCCTCAATGCCTCAGGGGCGGCTGGTCAGCCATATTGTAACAATCTGCAGCGCGATTGCCAACGCAAAGGTCCATGATCCTGGAAAAAAGAGCCCTCTTGCTGGTTCCGTGCGGCCTGGCCGTTTGAGCTGGCTGGCCCAGACCAGCAGGGGGATCAGGGCAACAGCTGCGATACAGGCTGCGACCAGGGAGGCGTACAGCAAAGAAGGGGTTCGGACCTGGGCTTCCAACATCATGCTCTGGGTCAGGCGGGGCAGGAGGGGGGCCAGGGCGATCAGGGTCATGTTTAAAGAAAAATGGGTCAGGACGGCCGGCCACAGGCGGCCACAGCGGTCGCGAACAAAGGCCAGCAGCAGGCCGGACAGGAAAGGGGGCAGGATGAAGAGGGGATCTGCGTGAAAGAGGGCGAAGGCCAACGCCTGCCAGATATAAGCCGATCGCCTGGCGCCGGTCGCGCGCAGGGCGGAGAAGACAATGCCGCGAAAGGCCAGCTCTTCCACAACAGCCGGGATCAGCGCGGCCACCAGAACAACCAGCAGCACGGTGAAAGGTGGCAGGGAAAAGAGCTGCAGGTTATGGAACCAGTCGCTTTCAGAGGCTGCAGGCAGGGGCAGGCCGCTGCGGGCCAGCAGGAAGAGCAGGAGGTTGTTGACCCCTTGGAAGACAACCGCAGCCGGGATGCCGATGGCCAGTGACAAAAAAAGGCTACCGGGTGCTGCCCGGCTGCCGGTGACCGCCTGACCCGACAAGGAGCCGGTCAGCAAAACAATCAGAGAAGGCAACAAGATAAATGCCCCCTGCATGATCAAGGTGCGCCAGACCCAGGCCTGTGCGGTCCGTTCGGTCAGAAAGGGCAACAGATCGGGGCGGGAGCGGATCAGCCAGAGGGCAGCCAGGTTAGCAAGGGTGTGAACCAAAAGGAGGTTTCCAGCCATGGCGGCCACGGCTTTGGGTTGGTCTGGCTTTTTCCGGGGCAGGCCTTGCGGACGCCGGATGACGGGTTTTGCCTGGCTTGAACGTTTCATGGTGCTTAAAGGAACAAACCCAGGTAAGATTGCCACAGCTGTCCCATGTGCGGGCCGGCCAGCAGCAGCAAGAGGGTGGCCAAAACGATGTAGGGACCAAAGGCCAGTTGGGAATCGGCTTCCGGGTTCAAAAAGCGTCGAACCAGCAGGGGCAGGGCGACAAAAGCAGCCAGCAGGAAAGACAAGATAAACAAAAGAGGCAGCTGTCTGAGGCCGACCAAAAAAGCACAGGCGGCCAGCAGTTTAAGATCGCCCATGCCCATGGCTTCTCTTTTCTGCCACTTGGCAGCCAGCCAGCTGATGCCCCATAAGAGCAGGGCGGCCAAGACGGCAGCCAGCAGACGCAGACCGGTTGTGGCCCACACAGATGCCCGGGCAGCCAGGTGGTCATCCAGCACAAGCACCAGGGCGCCTGGCACGAGTGCGATCAGGCATTGGTCGGGAATGATGCGGGTGCGCCAGTCGGCAACGGCGATCAAGAGCAGGGGCTGGGCCAGGTACAAGGTGACGGCCAGGGACAGGGCTGACTCGATCAGCAGCGCACCCAGGAAAAACAAAAAGCCGTCGGCCAGCACCAGCAAGAGGATGCCAGGGAAAAACCGAAAGCCGTCTCGGGCCTCCCTGGCCTGGGTCAAGTCGGTTTCATCATAGTCTGCCAGCCAGGTCAGGGGCATACGCCTGTAAAGCCAGGCCAGAATCAATCCGGCCAGCAGGCCCAGCAGAGGAAGGATCAAAAGCTGTGGCATAAGGGTGCCTCCTGTGTTAGATGTTTCTATTGTACCGTGGCCACCGGTAGCTGGCAATTACAGGGCAAGCGGGGTTGTCTGCGTTTGACCTCACCAGCACGAGCCAGTATACTAAGGCCTCAATTAAGACAAAGAGGTGATAGACCATGATCGATAAACAAGGTCTTAAAGATAAAATGACTTGCCTGATACAGGCTGAAACCGCTTTGCTGCCTGAAGAGGCGTCTGTGACCGATTACTGGCGCGCCTTGTCGCGCGTGGTCATGGAGTTGTTGACGCAAGGCTGGGACAAAACCCGAAGGCAGGATCAGGCCAGCCGTCAGGCCCATTATTTTTCTGCTGAATTTTTGATCGGGCGCTCCTTGACCAGCAACCTGATCAACCTGGGCCTTTATGAGGTGGCCTCGCAGGCCCTTGAAGACATGGGCCAGAACCTGGCCGACCTGGAGGAGGCAGAAGCCGACCCGGGCCTTGGCAACGGCGGTCTGGGCCGCCTGGCAGCCTGTTTCTTGGACTCAGCCGCCACGCAGGGGCTGCCGCTACATGGCTATGGCCTGCTCTACCGTTACGGCCTGTTCAAACAAACCATTGAAGCAGGCTTCCAACATGAATACCCTGATGCCTGGATGGAAGAGCCCTATCCCTTTTTGATCCGCAGGAACCAAGAAAAAGTCCGGGTGCACTTCCAGGACCTGGATGTCATTGCTGTCCCTTATGACCTGCCGGTCACCGGCTATGGAACCGAGCGGATCAACACCTTGAGGCTGTGGAAAGCTGAGCCGGCTGAAGAATTTGACTTCAACCTCTTCAACGCCCAGCGTTTTGACGACGCCGTCGTCCAGCGTAACCGGGTTGAAGACATTTGCCGGGTGCTTTACCCCAACGATTCGTCCTATGACGGCAAGGTGCTGCGGGCCAGACAGCAATATTTCTTTGTCAGCGCCTCCTTGCAGACTATTTTGTCGCGCTTCCTGGCTCACCAGGGGTCAGACCTGAGCCAGCTGGCCGACTTTCACCGCATTCAGCTCAATGACACACACCCGGTAGTTGCCATCCCTGAACTCATGCGCCTGTTGATCGATGAGCACCAGATGGGCTGGGAAGAAGCCTGGTCGGTGACCCGGTCCGTTTTTGCCTACACCAACCACACCATCATGGCTGAAGCCCTGGAGCAATGGGACATCCGGATTTTCCAATACCTCTTCCCCCGCATCTACCAGCTGATCGAAGAAATCGATGCCCGTTTCCGTTCTGAGCGCCAGAAAAAGGGTTACCACGAAGAACAGATCCGCCTCATGGCACCGCTGGGAGACGGTAAAATCAGGATGGCCTTCCTGGCTATTTATGGCAGCCGATCCACCAACGGGGTGGCCGCCATGCACACCGATATTCTAAAATACAAAACCTTGCGGCCCTTTTATGACATCTGGCCTGAACGGTTCAACAACAAAACCAATGGCGTCACCCCCCGGCGCTGGCTGCACAACAGCAACCCCAAGCTGTCCGCGCTGCTGACAGAGCTGTCTGGCGATGCGGGCTGGCTGACCGACTTGAGCCGTTTGTCTGACCTGCAGCCCTTTGCCAAAGACACCGCTGTCCTGGAACGTTTGCGGGCCATCAAGCAGGCCAATAAACGCCGGCTGTCGGACTACATCCAGCAAACGGAGGGTTTGCGGGTTGACCCATCTTCTCTGTTTGACATTCAGATCAAGCGGCTCCACGAATACAAGCGCCAACTGATGAATGCCCTGTTGATCCTGGATGATTACTTCACCATCCGAGACCATCCCCAGCAAGCGATTGTGCCCACCACGTACTTGTTCGGTGCCAAGGCAGCCCCGGGCTATTTTAAGGCCAAAGCCATCATCAAGCTGATCAACGAGATCGCCCGCTTGATTGATCAGGATCCCCAGGTCAACCGCTGGATCAAGGTGGTCTTTTTGCCCAACTATTCGGTGTCAAAAGCCGAAAAACTGTTCCCGGCCGCAGACCTGTCTGAGCAAATCTCAACCGTTGGCATGGAGGCGTCGGGAACGGGCAACATGAAGTTCATGATGAATGGCGCCTTGACTCTGGGCACCTGTGACGGGGCCAATGTGGAGATTGCCCAGGCGGCGGGCTATGAGAACACCTACCTGTTCGGCTGTCGGATTGAAGATTTCAAATCGACCCTGGAGTACTTCAACCCGCAATGGCAGTACGAGCATATCAAGGGCTTAAAGCGCTGCGTTGATGCCCTGGTGGACGGCACCCTGGATGATCAGGGCAGCGGCCTTTTCCAGGACCTTTACAACGGCCTCCTCTATGGAAGCAGCTGGCAGCCGGCGGATCCGTATTACGTGCTGGGGGACTTTGAAGAATACCGACAAACCCGGCGACGGGCCCAAAAAGATTATCTGGACACGCGGACCTGGTCCCAGAAAAGCTGGTTGAACATCACCAGAAGTGGCCACTTCAGTTCAGACCGGACCGTTCAGGAATATGCCCGGGATATCTGGTCGCTCATACCTGGCAGTGGGGAGGGCCTTGTCTAAAAGCCAAAATCACCCAGAAAGGCCAGGGCCTCCTCAAACCAGCCGCTGAGTTGCGGGTGGTCTTCAGCCAGGCCCAGGCCGTGCAGGCCGCTGGGGTAGATTCGGCAGGCGTAGGGCACCTGCTTGGCTGACAGGGCGGTGGCCAGCAGCAGGCTGTTCTCCACAGGAACCAGCTCATCGTCGGCTGTGTGCCACAAATAGGTTGGCGGGGTCTTGCGTGTGACCCGGTTTTCCAAGGACAAATCACTGATCAGAGCTTCGTTAGGCTGGTCACCGAGCAAATGGCGGCGAGACCCGGCATGGCCTGCCTTGCCCAAGCTAATGACCGGATAAGCCAGAATCAGGGCATCCGGCCTGCTGTCTTCGTGATCCCATAAGGTGCCTGCGCTGGCCGCGACATGGCCGCCAGCCGAAAAACCCATGACCGCAACACGCTTGACACGCTGGCGAACCAGCTCAATGGCCCGTTTGACGTCCTGATAAGGGGCCGGGTGCAAGTCAGGGTGGGTCCTGTATCGCAGTAGAAAAGCATCAAAGCCAAATGCATTGAGCTTGCGGGCAACCGGCTCTTGTTCATGGGGGGTCAACCCCTGGTAACCACCGCCGGGACAGATCAGGACCGCCCCTGCACGTCGTGGCTGAGCAGCCGGGTAAAGCGTCAAAGAGGGCTGGCGGGACAGAAAGGTCCCAATGGTGCGATTGCTTGGATCGGCGCTTTCTTGCGGGCTCCACAAACGGATGTCTTCCTCAACCATGATAAAATCCTCCTGGGCGGCTTTTGCTGCTGTGCTGAAAAGCAGCAAGGCGCCTTGCTTTATTGGAAGTATACATAAAAGCACCCGGTCCGTCATCTCATCAGCCGGCCAGGGCGTTTGACAAGCGGCCTGATTGCCTGACAGTCTGAAAAATGGCCGCCGTGCCAAAGTGCCCCTTGCAACCAGCAAGAGGCACCAGCCGGCACCTACCTGTTCACGGCGCCATATTGTTTTTTAAGGGTGTTTGCGATATGATTGGTTCACATAAAATCTCTGTTGAAAGGGCGAAAATTCAGCGAAATAACGAAAAAGGAAGTGCTTTTTGGTTGAAAAAGTCAAGAGGCCGCTTAGGCTGACCTGGCGATTACACGCCAGCTGCCGCAGTTCTCGAGGCAAAGACCCGCCGGCTGGCTATTGAGACTGTCCGTGTCCGGCTCAGGAAGACGCCCGGTTCAACCAGAACAAATCACGCGCACCCGCAAGCCCGTGGCTTGCTGGACGAACCAGAACAGGCTGCCGGCAAATCCGGAACAGGGAAGGAGGATGGAGGACAAGGTATTTGCCGCAGCTGAAAATCTGTTTATACACCCAACACACGATTGTCAAAAATCAGGAGGTTACGCACATGTCAAAAAGAATAGGGCTTCTGTTGCTCGTTGTTGCATTGGTCGTGTCCGTGCTCGCTGGCTGCGGTAAAGCAGGCGACGCCGACAACCCCAATCCGGCACAAGTCGATGGAAAGTATGATTTTAAAGGCCGCTCGATTGATGTCCTGTACATGATTGGTGGTCAGGGTCAGATGGCTGATCCCATTGCTGCCAAACTGGAAGAGGTTTATCCAGGGCTTAAAGTCAATGTGGTTTATGACCATAACGCCCATGAAATCATGAGAAACCGGGTTATGGCCAATGAAACACCCGATATCTTTGACCTCAACCAGGGATTTTATGATTATTACGGCGCCATTGCCGAAGGCATCTGTAAACCGCTGGATTTCATTTACCCCCTCAAAACGGTTGACGGCACCAAAACCATCAAAGAGATCATTGATTTTGACGCCATTAAAAAAGGCCAGGTTGACGGACATTACTACCTGATGGCCGACACCATTTACACCAGCGGTGTCTGGTATGATGCCAAACTGCTCCGTGACCTGGATATTGCCCCGCCCACAACCTGGGATGAATTTGTAGCCGCCTGTGCCACCCTCAAGGCAAACGACATTTATGGTCTGTCCTGGTCTGGCCGCTGGGCTGGTGAATATGCCCTCAACTATTACTTCTACCCGCAGATCGCTTCGCTGGACTACCAGGCCTTTATCGACATCCAGAACCTCAAGGAAGGCGCCTGGAACGCACCGGCCGTCAGAGAAGTCATGGATCGCTTGGCTTACCTGGTTGACAACGATTACTTTGACCACCGCTCGGCTGGCATGGACGCCTCCGAGATCCAGATGGAGTTCATCAAGCGGCAGTTCGCTTTCTACCCCTGCGGCTCCTGGCTGGAAGCAGAAATGGAAGGCAACTGGCCGGCCGACTTTGAGCTGACCTACCTGCCTTTCTCCGGTGTCAAGAGCAGCTCGGACACCAACTACACCCTGCTGGCCTCCGTTGTCAGTGGTGTTTCTGCCAAGACCCAAAACGAAGACATCGTTGGTGAATACTACCGTTATATGCTGTCTGACAAAGACACCACCCGGGCAATCGTCGGTGGCGCGCTGAACGGCCTGGCCATCAAAGGCTTCTCCGAACAGTTCGGCGACCTGCTGCCCAGCTCCGTCCAGGGCACCTGGGAAGCGATTTCCGCTGGTAACAAACCCCTGCTCGAAATGGCCACCGCCTGGTATCCCGAACACATGACCATGACCCAGGATGCCATTGGCGCCTTCGTTTCAGGCAACAACACCGCAGACGAGTTTGCCGAAAGAATGGAAAAATTCGGTAAAGAACTCAGGGACGATTCGTCCGTTGTCAAATACGAAATGTCGGCTGACTAAAAAAACCAGCCGCTTGATCTCCCGATAGGGTATCTGACTCTGCCACAAAGAGTCGTATGCTGGCTTTTTGTGGCAGAGTCTTCTTAAAACAAGCTGTTTGGCCGCCAGCCCGTGCTGGCGGATCCAAACCATCGCATGAGGAGGAGATTCCCATCAAAAAGCATCTAGCGACACAGCAAAGTGCTGCAAAACAGAAGAAACTCTTCGTTGCAGGCTTCACCATCCCGCCTCTGGTCATGTACACCGTTTTCCTGATTGTCCCCAGCTTTCTTGGCCTGTTTATGAGCTTTTTTGATTTTAAAGGCCTGTCTCTCAAAATGAATTTTGTGGGTCTGGAAAACTACAGCAGGATGTTCCGTGATGATATTTTCTTCAAGGCATTGGGCAACCACATGTATGTCTTTGTCTTTAACACGGCCATTCTTTTTGTCTTGTCAATTTTCCTGGCCGTCCTGCTGTCACGCAACGTCTTGCGGGAAAGAAACTTCTACCGGGTCCTGTACTTTTTTCCTTCAGCTGTTCCCATGGTCATCATCAGTGTCATGTGGCGCAGTGTGTACAACCCCAGCATTGGCATCCTCAATGGCCTGCTGGAATTGGTTGGCATCCCGGGGAAAATTTGGCTGGGCGACATCACGCTGGTTAAAAACGCAGTCATTGCGGTTATTATCTGGCAGGCGCTGGGTTTTTACATGGTCCTCTTTATGGCAGCGGTCATGAACATCCCGACTTCCTTGTTTGAAGCTGCCCGCCTGGATGGTGCCAGTGAAATACGTCAGACCTTCAGCATCACCATCCCGCTGATCTGGGAAGTGATTCGGACCTCCCTGGTCTTTTTCATCATCACCTCCTGCGGAGTCGGCTTTCAGGTGGTCTACATCATGACGGAGGGCGGACCCGACAGGGCCTCCGAGCTGTTGACCACTTATATGTATCAGCAGGCCTTCAAGCTGAACAAATATGGTTACGGTGCCACAATCAGTGTTTCGATTCTGGTGGTGACCATGGTGCTGGCCCTGGTGATCCTGAAAGTGACGGAACGCGAAGTGTACGAATATTAGGCCGTCAGCCGTCTGCTGACCCCGCCGCTGCCCCAGGGGCCCCAAGCTGCGGTGAACCGGCTTAACGAATGACCTTCTATGTGAAAGAGGTAGCAACCATGAACCGTTTAGGTTATTCAATTTTCATCAAAACACTGCTCAGAATTGTCCTGGGCTTGCTTTCAGTTGTGATCATCGTTCCCTTTTTCTACATCTTGATGAACAGCTTCAAGACCTCAGCAGAGTTTTATGCGGATATCTGGAGCCTGCCGTCCAAACTTGAATTTTCCAACTATGCTCTGGCGCTTGAAAAAACACAGCTGCATGCCCATACCTTGAACACGGTGTTTATCGTTTCAGTGGCTGTCTTTGCCAATTTGCTGATGGCTTCGATGATCTCCTACATCATCACCCGCATGGCCCTCAAGCACAGCAAGAAGATCTACCAGTATTTTCTGGTTGGCCTGCTGGTGCCACACATCATTGCCGTCCTGCCCCTTTTCATGCTGGCACGGACCGTCGGCCTTTACAACACCAGAACCATCCTGATCATTGCCTACGCTGTCTTTTCACTGCCCTTCGGGGTGTTTGTGCTCACGGCCTTTTTCAAAACCCTGCCTTCAGAGCTGGAGCAGTCGGCACAGATTGATGGCGCTGGCTACCTGACCACGTTTTTGAAGATCATCTTGCCCCTGGCCAAGCCGGGCCTGATCACGGTCGGTGTTTTCAGTTTTCTCGACTTCTGGAACGAGTACATTCTGCCCTTGACTCTGATCGTGGCCGAGAACAAGAAAACAGTTTCTCTGGCCATCTTGCAGCTGCAAGTCGCTCAAACGGTCAAACAAGAGTGGGGGGCGCTCTTTGCAGCCTGTATCATGGTGATTTTACCGGTTTTAACGGTATACATCATTTTCCAGAGAAACCTGACAGAAGGCTTGACAGCAGGCAGCATCAAGGGATAAACACTTCTGTTTTGGCAGACCCATGGGTTTTTTAAAGGAGCAAGCCCCTTGTCTCCGGCCGCGCAACATGCCCACTGGGCATGCTGCGCCTTTTTAACACGGGGCCGCCGGCAAGCCACCTTGTCTTTTGTCAAAACGATCAGTTAAAATAGGTGTGGCTGATGAACCGACCAAAGCACCGCCCTGCTGACCTGGGCTTTGGTTATCAAAACAGCGGTTGCGCTAAAGCGGGAAGAGGTGTTCATGAAAAGTCAAAACCGTGCCTGGATTGTGTGCGGCCTTTTGCTGGCCGTTTGGTCGACCGTGGTTTCCGGACCCTTCCGGGCTTTCGCGGAACTGGTTCGAGACGGCACAGGGTTGGTGGCCGGCTGGATAACAGGCCACAAAAGCTGGCAGGCACTTGTGATTTATGCACTGATGGCCGGGCTTCTTTGCTTGCTGCTGGCCCTGGGCCGCCGGCGCAACCAGCTCTACATTGCTGGCGTGTGTGCCTTGGCCACCCTGGTTCACCATCTGTGGCTGTGCATCCGAACCGGGCAGATTTATCCGGTTTCGCTGGCCATTGCCATCGGCCTGGCCCTGGCCTTGTTTTTCCTGATTATTCGAGCCAAAAGCCCAGCCCTGTGGCTGTCCGATGCCTATAGCCTGTCTCTGGCCGTCTGGGTTTTCCGGGAAGGTGTTTTATCACCGCTGCTGCGCCTGCTGTCGCTTGACAAGGGCGCAGCCTATCGTTTTCTAGCCCTGCCCAGGACATCCTTGGTGGATCAGTTGGCCGGTTTCTGGCGCTTACCCGCCGCCGTCTGGTTGGTCGTTGCGCTTCTGGCCTGTGTCCTGCCGCTTGTTTTTCTGGCGGGCGGACGAAGCAAAGGCTGACCGGCTGTGGAGAGCCGGAAGCGGGAAGGAGCTGGCACGGTGGCTGAGCAGGCAATACCCCAACACGTTCTGGATCGTGTGGCAACGCTGAGGGCGCAAATCACACACCACAACCACCTGTATTACGATCTCAACCGCAATGACATCAGCGATGAGGCTTACGATGCCCTGTTGCAGGAGCTCAAGGCCCTTGAAGAAACCTGGCCACAGCTGCAGACACAGGATTCACCCACCATGCGGGTGGGCGGGCTGGTCAGTGCCAGCTTTGAAAAAGTGTCCCACCGTGTGCCCATGCTCAGCCTACAGGATGTTTTTTCCCAAGAGGAGGTCCGGTCCTTTGTCCGCAAGATACAAGGGGACACCGACGACCCGTCTTTTGTGGTGGAGCGCAAAATTGATGGCCTGTCAGTTTCCTTGCGCTATGAGGGGGGCCGCTTTGTCCAGGCCCTGACACGCGGCGATGGCCACACTGGAGAAGATGTCACCGCCAACGCCCGTATGATCGCATCGCTTCCCCGTCGGTTGAGGCAGCCGCTTCCCTACCTGGAGGTGAGGGGCGAGGTTTTCCTAACCTGGTCGGCTTTTGATGCGGTCAATCGCAAACAAGACCTGCTGGGAGAAAAGCGCTTCGCCAACCCGCGAAACTGTGCTGCCGGCACCTTGCGGCAATTGGACCCAACGGTGGTGGCTGACCGGCAGCTGTCTTTGTTTGTCTTCAACATCCAGGACATTGCCGGCAAAACCCTGTCGTCCCATGCCCAGGCACTTAACTGGCTGGCGGAGCAAGGGTTTGTCGCCAGCCCCGGCTTTCGCCTTTGCTCAACAGAAGAGGCGGTCTGGCAGGCCGTTGAAAGCATCGGCTCCGCCCGTTTTGACCTGCCTTATGCCATTGATGGTGCCGTCATCAAGCTCGATCGCCTGGCTGACCGGGATCGGCTGGGTGAGACCAGTCAGGCACCGCGCTGGGCGGTTGCTTACAAATATCCGCCCGAGCAGCAAGAGACCACTGTTTTGGACATCCGTGTCCAGGTTGGTCGGACCGGCCGCCTGACACCCATGGCTCTCCTGCAACCGGTCCAGATTGCCGGCACACAGGTCAGCCGGGCCACCTTGCACAACCAAGATGTCATTGATGCGCTGGATGTGCGTGTCGGTGACCGGGTGGTCATTCAAAAAGCCGGCGACATCATCCCTGCTGTCCTGCGGGTGGTCCATGAGGCCAGAAGCGGTGACCCGCCCCGGTTTGTGCTGCCGACGCACTGCCCGGCCTGCGGGGAACCCACCCGCCGTGATCCGGACGGGGCTGATGTGCGCTGCATCAACGCGGATTGTCCGGCCCAACTTGCCAGGCGCCTGCAGCACTTTGCTTCAAAAGAAGCCCTGTCCATTGACGGGCTGGGTCCGGCCACCGTTGAACAGCTGCTGGGGGCCGGTTACCTGGCACACCTGTCAGACCTGTACCTGCTGGCGGACAAGCGGGACCAGCTGATCGAAAGCGGCTTGATCGGCAAGGAAAAAACAGTTGACAAGCTGCTGGCTGCCATTGATGCCTCTCGAACCCAGTCTTTGGACCGCCTGATCACAGGGCTTGGCATTCGCCATGTGGGCCGCCAGGTGGCCCGCATCCTGGCCCAACACTTCAAACGCCTGGAGGATTTGGCCGCAGCTGACGAGCAGGCCCTGCTGGCCCTGCCTGACATCGGGCCGGTCACCGCTGAAGAAGTGGTTCGTTTTTTCAGCCAGGACCGCAACCGCCGCCTGCTCATTGACCTGCAAGCGGCCGGGGTTCAGCCCCCGCAGCCCCAGAAGGGGGCTCAGGAACAGCTGCTGGCCGGCCAGGTCTTTGTCTTGACAGGCAGGCTGCCCAACTGGACCCGTTCAGAAGCCAAAAAACAAATCGAACAAGCCGGAGGCCGGGTTGCCGATGCCGTGACGGCCAGCACCCATGTGGTGGTTGCAGGTGAAGGAGCGGGAAGAAAGCTTGAACAGGCCCGGCAGCGTGCACTTGTGGTTGTTGATGAGGCAGGCCTTCGCCGCCTGTTGGATGGGGAGACACCACTGCCATGACCATGACAGCCGCTACAGTGCGCCAACGCATCAAGGCAGTCCGCTGCTGGCTGTTGGACATGGATGGGACCATCACCCTGGGTGAAAGCCTTCTGCCGGGAACTGCGGCCTTTTTTGACAGCCTGACGGCGCGGGGAGATGCCTTTTATCTGATGACCAACAACTCCTCCCGGGACAAGGCCTATTACGGCCGACGCATGCAGCGGCTGGGGCTGCCGGTGCGTCCGGATCAGATCAGGGTTTCAACGGATGTCCTGGTTGCCTACATCAACCAGCAAATGAACCGCCCCGCCCGCGTCTTTGCCTTGGGAACACCTGCCTTTGAAGCGGAACTGCGTGACGCAGGCATCCAGATCACCCACCAGGCCGATCAAGCCATCGACTGGGTCGTGGTGGCCTTTGACACCAGTTTGACTTACGAAAAACTGACCACTGCCTGCAACTACATCCGCAGCGGCGTTCCCTATCTGGCAACCCATCCAGACCTGGTCTGCCCCATGCCCGATCAGCGTGTGTTGCCCGATTGCGGCGCCCTGGTTGCCTGTCTGAAAGCCTGTTCCGGTGTGGCCCCGGCCCGGATCGTGGGCAAGCCTCAAACCGACCTGGTGGACCAGTTGCTGGCTGAAGGGATTTTTAAGCGGGAGGAACTGGCCATGGTGGGGGACCGTCTCTACACTGATATGGCCATGGCCCAGGCAGCCGGCCTGTTCTCTGTGCTGGTCTTATCGGGTGAAAGCAAAAGGGGGGATAAACGCGCGCCTTTTAAGCCGGACTTGATCGTGGATGACATCGGGGTGTTGGCCCGCTTGCTTGCCACAAATGGCTGAGGCCATCAGATACAAAAAAACGACCCTCTCAGTCGTTCTGGAATAGGGCCCGCTGGCGCCTAGAGGTGTTCGTTGAGGTTATGTTTTCGGATAAAGGCCAGGATCCGTTCACAGTCTTCGGGATAATCGCATTCCACGTGCATGTTGATTTCACGCGCAAACCGCAGCAGGTTGGCCAGGCCAACCAGGGCCGACAGCATGCTGTCGGCGACCAGGCGATCGCCTTCTTCCGTCACAAAAAAGATGTTTCCTTTGCAGGTAGACATCAATTGAGCAAATTCTCTGGCCATATCTTGTTCGGTCGTCATAGGGCGCTCCTTTGGGCTGCGGTGGCGGCTTTTCTTTGCGTTTTTCAATGGTTTATTGTACACTACTGCAAGGCAAAGGTCGAGGATTGCCGGCTACATTCTGCCTCTTACACAAGTCTTGGCCCTTGTTTTGGCCAATTGACCAAAGGGGGATGCGATCTGTTCTTTTACCTGGGTGGCCTGCTGATCAGCCTGACGCTGTCAGTCGGCTTGTTTTTACTCCTCCTGCGCTGTTTGCAGACCAACTGGAAACGCAAGAATCGACATCCGGTTGGTTTTCTGTTGCCGGTTGTTGTGACAGCGGCGTTTATTTATGTCAGCGTCACCTTGATGCTGCCCTGTCTGTTTGACCTGGTGCCAGTGTTGACGCGTGCGTATGCCCTTGACGAATGGACCTTGGAGGCTGACCAGATCGGCAAAAGCACCCTGTTGGTTAATGACCAGCGCTACCACTACTGGCCGGGAACCTTTGATTTTCAGCCGCAACGACACTACCGCATCACGGCGACGCCCAGAAGCCGTTTTATCATGGACAGTCAGGATGTGACCAAGGACCCGTATGAGTGAACCCAAAAAAACCGGACAAAGTAACCCGACCACCAGGGCGAACATCCGCCTGCTGGTCTGTGACATCGACGGCACCCTGATCGACGAAAAAGGGGAGCTCTCCGAAGACAACCGACAGGCCATTGCCCGTCTGCAAGAGGCGGGTATCGGTTTCACGCTGGCAACCGGCCGCATCGATCGGACGGCACAGCCCATTGCCGAGGCCTTGTCGGTCTCTTTACCGGTGATTACCGGAAACGGGGCTGTCATCAAGGATTTGGCAAGGGATGAGCTCTTGTCGCTGACCCCCATGGACCACGGAGATACAGCCCGTGTGGCCGCCTGGTTGTGGGAAAAGCGCTATGATTTTATCTGTTACTCAACCGATGAGGTGTTTTATCCCCCCTATGGGCAGCGGATCCGCTACATCCGTCAGCTCAACGCATGGCTGGCTGACAGGGGGCAGCAAGCCATCACCCTGATTGAGCTGACTTCACCTGACCTGCCACAGCCCCGACATGGCTGGGTGAAAATCCATGCCGCCTTGCCCGATTTACAAGCCCTGGAACGGACCCGGGAGATGCTGGCGGAACAGACTGCCTTTGCGGGTGTCCGGCCCGGAACGACCCTGTTGGACATCATGGCCCAAACAGTTAGCAAAGGAAGAGGAGTTGAAGCACTGGCGCGGTTCCTCAATCTGGACCTGGCGGCCATCGCCACCATCGGCGACCACGACAACGATGTCTCCATGTTGCAGCTGTCGGGGCTGGCCATCGCCATGGGCAATGCGTCCCAAGCAGCACGCGCAGCCAGCCACCACATCACAGCCAGCAATGGGGCTTCCGGTGTGGCTCGGGCTATCGAGCAGTTCATCCTCTGATTAACCTGTCTTTTGGCTCCAGTCAATAGCGGCTGCATACAGGCCGTGTTAGACTGCTGTCAGACACCTTCAGATGCGACGACTTTGGATCAGCGCAAAGGAGGCCGGCATGCCTTGGTGGCGGCCGGGGATACAATGGACGAGCAACGTTTGAATCTTTTGTCAGCAAAACAGGAAGTTTCTTTTTACATCGCAGCCAATGACCAGGAGATCCTCAGGCAGGTCACACGCCTGATGGCGCACAACGGCTACCTGGGGATGACCGACACAGCCGGACGGGTGCATTATGTGGTTGACGGGCGAAAGGGGACCCCCTATGCCTCACGTCGAATCCTGGAGGCAGCCGGTCAACTGCTGCTGGACCAGGAGCGCACCGACTACAGGGTTCAGGGCCTGGTTCGGGAGGCGGTGGATACCGTCTTGAACCATTACCAGATCGCACCTGAACTCAATGGCTACCAGTACCTGCGCTTCATGTTGCTGTATGTGGGGACTGACCAGACCCGTATCAAGCCCATCACCAAAAAACTGTACCCACTTGCCGCAGAACGGTTTCGGGTCCAGATCAGCCAGGTGGAACGGGACATCCGCTACGCCTTGTCCAAAACAACCTTGAAAAAAATGGGGCTGACGGCCAGTGCGTCTTTTTGCCGGATGCAACAGGACGTCACCCGCCGTGTGGATGCCAGCCAGCTGGCCCTTGTTCATGGTCCAGACAGAACAAAGCTCTCTGATCCATCTGGACGGACGAGAGAGCCTTTGCCTGTTTGCGATCGATGATTGGACGCTGACCAGGTCAGCTGTTGACTTTGTCTTTCAAGCCTTTACCCGCTTTGAAGACCGGTGCCTTTGAAGCAGGAATATGGATTTCTTCTTTGGTGCTGGGGTTACGGCCTTTGCGTGCGGCACGGTGGCGGACCTCAAAGGTTCCAAAACCAACCAGGACCACTTTCTCTTCCCTGACCAAAGCATCCGTAATGGTGTCTAATACGGCATTAATGGCGCCTTCACTGTCTTTTTTACTCAACCGGGTTGCTTGAGCAACGGCGTCAACCAGATCTGTTTTGTTCATAAATTCTGCCTCCTTTGGGCCTTATTACATGCAACATTATCATATGAACTGACACGAAGTGTCAAGTGAAAAAGTGCCGAAAGGCAAGGAAATCAGCCTAAATGGTGCTTATTTTTACTTTCTTGTGATCTTGCGTTACGATAACAGGGAAAATCGGTCTGCTTTTCCGGATCGGATCAAAGGAGCCTGCCATGCGAACCTTGTCATGCCAAGCCATTGAAGACACCGTTGCCGCCTTGTGCATCACGGCCAACACGGACCTGCCGCCCGATGTGTTCAAGGCGCTGCAACGGGCCCGAAACCTGGAGACTTCACCAGCCGGTCAGGCTGTATTGGACCAGCTTATCAGCAATGCCCGGCTGGCGCGATCTGAAAAAATTCCCCTGTGCCAGGATACCGGGATGGCAGTGGTTTTTATTGAGCTTGGACAAGGCGTGCGTATCACGGGCGGCTTGCTGGAAGAAGCGGTTCATGCCGGGGTGTCCCGGGGCTACCAGGCTGGCTGTCTGCGTGCGTCGGTGGTGGCCGATCCCCTGGATCGCCGTAACACCCGGGATAACACGCCAGCTGTGATTCATCTGACCTTGGTGGCGGGCGATCACCTGCGCCTGACGGTGATGCCCAAAGGCTTCGGCAGTGAAAATATGAGCGCCTCACGCTTGCTGACCCCTTCAGAAGGCTGGGACGGGGTACGGCGTTTTGTCCTGGAAACGGTTGAACAAGCCGGCCCCAACCCCTGTCCGCCCCTGGTGATCGGCGTGGGCCTGGGAGGTACCCTGGAACAGGCGGCCCTGCTGGCCAAACGTGCCCTCTTGCGCCCCTTGGATCAACTTCCGGCGGATCCACGCCTGGCGCGGCTGGAAGCGGAGCTTTTAGCTGCAGTCAATGGCCTGGGCATTGGACCGGGCGGCCTGGGTGGCACACAAACCGCCCTGGGTCTTGCGCTTATGATGTACCCAACCCATATCGCCGGCCTGCCTGTCGTGGTCAACCTGGGCTGCCATGCGGCACGACAGGCCCAGGCCATCCTGTAACAGACGGAGGAACACCATGAACCAGGTCAAACACCTGACCTTGCCCCTGACCGACCAAGACCGGGCCGGCTTGACCGCCGGCGACCAGCTGCGCTTGACCGGTGTGCTTTACACCGCACGGGATGCGGCGCATCAACGGCTGATCCAGGCGCTGGAAAACAAAGACGAGCTGCCTGTTGATTTGCGCGACCAAACCCTCTATTACACAGGCCCTTGTCCGCCCTGCCCCGGCCAGATCATCGGTTCGGCTGGTCCGACCACCAGCAGCCGTATGGACGCGCAAACCCCGCGTCTGATTGAAGCGGGCTTGCGGGTGATGATTGGCAAGGGGGTCAGGAGCCAGCCTGTCATTGAGGCCCTGATCGCCCACGGTGCGGTTTATCTGGGTGCGACTGGCGGCGCCGGCGCCCTGTTGTCCCAGTGTGTAACGGCTTGTGAACTGGTGGCCTATGAAGACCTGGGCACCGAAGCTATTCGCCGCCTGACGGTTTCAGCTTTCCCGGCTATTGTCCTGATCGATTCGGCAGGGCGCGACTGGTACCAGATCGGTCCGGCCCGCTACCGGGCAGGGGGCTGACAGCAGGGGGCTGACAATCTTGACAAGGCGGGGCTTTCCATATAGTATATGGCTTGCATTCTTATCTGTGCCTGTGTAGCTCAGTTGGTAGAGCAGCTGATTTGTAATCAGCCGGTCGTTGGT